>JAWWAT010000361.1:0-3956 GCA_033721635.1 Marinobacter sp.
GGGACCGCCGGTTTCCTCGGATGCTCGGCGGGACAGGGTTATCCCGGTTTCCTGGGTGGTAAAGAAGGCGTAGGGGGCGGACAGCTCCGTGGCATCCGATGCCTTGGCGGCATTGAACCAGGGGCGGGTGCGTGGATCGTAGTTGTATTCCGGTACCGCCCGTTCTTCAAGCAGTTGCATGTTGGTGTCGAAGAAAAACCATTGTCCCGGTGTTCGATTGCCACCGTGTGTCATAGTCTGCAACAGAAAGCGGGTTTCGTTTGGGGCATTGGGAAACTGGAGTGTTCCGGAACTGCGAACCTTGCGCAGAAGAACAAAGTCTCCGTTCTGGTAACCGGCATAGACGGCGCTGACAATGTCGCTGCTGGTGAGTATGTCAGCCAGCACCGGCAGCCGGTCAAGTCGTTGCGCCAGTCTCTTTGCACCTGCGAGAGTGTCGTGGCTGAGCACCGCGAGAGCGGTGGACGGTGGTGCGGTGATGGCCTGTATCCGGTCGTCGACGCTGACGGCCAGTTGTCGGGCGGTGGCCCCTGCCGCGGAAACCTTGGCGGCCTCCATGCCCCGGAAACTCTGACCGATAAGCACGATGGTCAGAACCAGCATGCCGAGAGTAATGGCCGATGCAATCAGCAGGGCCAGGGAAACCTGGGCGGCCTGGCGTTTTCGGTGCATGGATGATCCTTACCGGTGTAGATTGGCGTATTACGCCAGGGGATAGCCCGACTTACAGACAGCCTAGACGCTGCCCGGCACTTTTTCCGTTTTTTCAGGAGGAATCAGCAGTTATGACTCAGGACCTGTTTGGCGAACAGCCTCCAGAACAGACAGTTGAGCCTCTGATGGATGGGGCAGTGGTGCTGCGCCAATTTGCGTTGACAGATGCTGAAATGCTCATGGAAGGGATTGAAAAGGTCACCTCTGAATCGCCCTTCAGGCACATGAAGACCCCCGGCGGCCATTCGATGTCTGCCGCTATGAGCTGCTGTGGGAATCTTGGCTGGGTCACGGATAGCCGGGGTTACCGGTATCAGGAGGACGATCCTGAATCCGGCAAACCATGGCCTGCCATGCCGGCGGTTTTCCGGGAACTGGCCAGAAGCGCTGCAGACACCGCCGGTTTTGCGGGGTTTGAACCGGACGCCTGCCTGATCAATCGATACCAGCCCGGGGCGAAAATGGGTCTGCACCAGGACAAGGATGAAGAGGATTTCAGCCAGCCAATTGTGTCGGTTTCCCTGGGTTTGCCCATTGTTTTCCAGTTCGGAGGCCTGAAACGCAGTGAACGCCCGATACGAGTGCCTCTGGGACACGGTGATGTGGTGGTATGGGGCGGTCCTGCCCGGATGCGCTACCACGGCGTGCTGACTCTCAAGGCAGGGGAGCACCCGCTAACCGGCGCATACCGTTACAACCTGACGTTCCGTAGGGCCAGGTAAAGGATTACTGAAACCCGGCGACCAGCAGCCCGGCCCCGAGAGAGAGCACCATGGGGATGCCAACCAGCAGCCCGGTCTGGCGATTACCGACAAAGCTGGCCAGCGCCGACTTCACCAGGTTGTTGGTGGCAGCGGCGATGACAATGCCGATCACGGCCGTGCCCATGGCTAGGCTGTTATTGGACATGCGGGTCAGTGACAGGGTAATCGCGTCCACATCCGCGATACCGGAGGTCGCTGCCAGGAAATAGATGCCCGCATCACCCAGCCAGTTGCCCAGGAACTCGCCCAACAGAAGGATGGCTGTCAACAACGCCCCGAAAACTAGAGCCGAGGTCAGATCCAGAGGGTTCTGATTCAGGGTGGGCTGACTGACCTGGAGGTGTTTGTCGTTTTTTCGCCAGATAAAAAACGCGGGCCCATAGAGCAGGGTGGTCATCACGACTACAGGCCAGATGAGGCTTGGCAGCAGATCAGGATTGATTACAAGACAGTACACCAGAATGCGGGGGAACATGGTGCCGCAGGCGATCAGGATGCCGGTAGCGAACTGGGCGTTGAGCTGCGGATTTTTCGAGGCCTGACGGGCAAAGTGCAGGGTGAGGGCGGTGGATGAGCTCAACCCGGCGAACAGGCTGGTAAACAGGATACCTTTGCGCGTGCCCGCTACCCGTATTGCGAAGTAGCCAACAAAGGAAATGGAGGCGATCATCACCACCATCCACCAGATTTCCCGGGGATTAAGAACCCCGCCAGGGCCCATCTTTTCGTTTGGCAGCAAAGGCAGCATAACCACGGAAATCAACAGCAGCTTGAGAGCCGCATCCAGTTCGTGCTCTTTCAGCTTGTTGACCCATCCGTGGATTTCTTCCTTGTTGTCCAGAATGATTGCGGTCACGACCGCTGCTGCGGTGGCAATGACCGGATCCACCGCTACCGCCACTGCCCCGAAGCAGAAGGTCAGCACCATGCCGACCATGCCGGTGATACTGAAGTTGCGGATATGCTCCAGCCGTTCGCTGTAAGCAACGATGGCCATAGCCACGACGCTGACCAGAAGCACGGGAAACGCCCATTCCGTAATTTCCTGAGCCAATACCGCAGAAATACCGCCAAGCAACCCTATCAGGGCGAAGGTGCGGATGCCTGCGATGCGCTCGCCGGATTTCTGTTCTCGGGCACCCCATCCCCGCTCCAGGCCAATGATGGCGCCAAGCAGAAGCGCAACGGCGAGGTTGAGAGTGGTCTGGTTTCCGGCCAGAAATTGAGTGGCAACGTCTTCCATGGGTTGGTGCAAACTCTTGTTAATCAATGAATGTTCTGATGATAGCAGTACAGGGAGTCGGCCGTTAGGCGTCTAAGAAGATACCGCTAGCGACCTTACTTTCCTGTAAGGGGGCTGATAAGCTTCGCGGCCTTTGAATTCTTAGCAAGCTGGAAACCCGAAATCATGGTGAATTCCCTAAAAGCCAACTGGCTTTCGAACATTCGTGGCGATGTGCTCGCCGGTATTGTTGTGGCCCTTGCGTTGATACCGGAGGCCATTGCTTTCTCGATCATCGCCGGTGTCGATCCGAAAGTGGGACTTTACGCTTCCTTTTGCATCGCAGTGATTATTGCTTTCGTCGGCGGGCGCCCCGGCATGATTTCCGCCGCAACGGCCGCCATGGCGGTGCTGATGGTAACCCTGGTTAAAGAACACGGTCTACAGTACCTGCTGGCCGCGACCCTCCTCACCGGTGTGCTGCAGCTGATTGCCGGCTACCTGAAGCTTGGCAGCCTGATGCGCTTCGTTTCACGTTCGGTGGTAACAGGTTTCGTGAATGCCCTCGCCATCCTCATATTTATGGCCCAGTTGCCCGAGCTGACCAACGTCACCTGGCATGTATACGCAATGACGGCCGCGGGTCTGGGGATCATCTACCTTTTTCCTCTGGTGCCGGTAGTTGGCAAGGTTCTGCCTTCACCGTTGGTCTGCATTGTGGTTCTTACCGCCGTGGCCGTGGTGACCGGCCTGGACATCAGAAATGTTGGCGATATGGGCGATCTTCCGGATACCCTGCCAGTGTTCCTGTGGCCGGATGTGCCTCTGAACCTGGAAACCCTGATGATCATCCTGCCGTATTCGGTTCCGCTGGCAATCGTGGGCCTTCTTGAGTCCATGATGACAGCGACCATCGTGGACGACCTGACGGATACCACCAGTGACCGTAACCGTGAATGCAAGGGCCAGGGCATTGCCAACATTGGCTCCGGTCTGATTGGTGGTATGGCCGGTTGTGCCATGATCGGTCAGTCCATCATCAACGTGAAGTCCGGCGGCCGTACCCGGCTTTCCACACTCACCGCTGGTGTCTTCCTGCTGATCATGGTGCTGCTGTTGGACAGCGTGCTGGTCCAGATTCCCATGGCGGCCCTGGTGGCAGTGATGATCATGGTGTCGATTGGTACCTTCTCCTGGGATTCCATCCGCAACCTTCGCAAACATCCTCTTTCCACCAACATCGTGATGCTGGTAAC
>JAWWAT010000362.1:0-3953 GCA_033721635.1 Marinobacter sp.
CTTGCCGGAGAAGGCGCCGCCACCGTGGCGTGCCATGCCGCCGTAGGTGTCTACGATGATCTTGCGGCCGGTCAGGCCACAGTCGCCAACGGGGCCACCGATCACGAACTTGCCAGTCGGGTTGATGTGGAACTGTGTGTCCTTGTGCAGCAGTTCAGCCGGCAGCGCGTGCTTGACGATCAGTTCCATCACCGCTTCTTTCAGGTCTTCCTGGGTCACGTCTTCATCGTGCTGCGTGGACAGAACCACCGCGTCGATGCCGGCAACCCGACCGTTTTCGTAGCGGCAGGTCACCTGGCTCTTGGCGTCCGGGCGCAACCACGGCAGCAGGCCGCTCTTGCGGGCCTCGGCCTGGCGCTGGACCAGACGGTGGGAGAAAGTGATCGGTGCCGGCATCAGTACGTCGGTTTCGTTGCTGGCGTAGCCGAACATCAGGCCCTGGTCACCGGCACCCTGGTCTTCCGGCTTCTTGCGGTCGACGCCCTGGGCGATATCGACGGACTGCTTGCCGATAATGTTGATGATGCCGCAGGTGTCGCCGTCGTAGCCCACTTTCGAGGAGGTGTAGCCGATGTCCTTGATCACACCGCGCACCAGATCTTCCAGATCCACCCAGGCGCTGGTGGTGATCTCGCCGCCAACGATGGCCACACCGGTTTTTACCATGGTTTCACAAGCAACGCGGGCGTGCGGGTCGTCGGTAAGGATGGCATCCAGCACCGCATCAGAGATCTGGTCTGCCAGTTTGTCCGGGTGGCCTTCAGAGACCGATTCGGAAGTGAAGATGTTGTAGTCAGCCATAACGCGTGCTCCTCTGTGAGCGATTCAAATTCAGGCCGGTAAGCAGCTTTGTTAAAGCGCTTTCCCGTATCCAGTTCAGTGGTTTGTGTGAGGATACGTAAAACTACGTACCCGTATATCAAAATTTGTTGATATTGCGATCCAGGTCGTCAAATCTGGCCGCTGTGTTTCCAGAATTCACGAACCTGGATCTGGAAACCGTTCCGTAAGCCGATAAACAGCTGTTCCCCGGCAACCAGGCCAGCGTCCGCAGCCCAGGTGGTAAGCTCTTCCGGTTCAAAGCCCAGCCAGAGATCACCGCAATTTGTTTTCGCCCAGTCCTGGTCGTGGCTGCAAAGGTCGCTGATCACCAGGCATCCCCCGTTATTCATAAGTGCCGCGGCATCCAGGAAGATGTCGGCGGGGCTGGGCACGTGGTGCAGGACCATGTTGGCAACCACCAGGTCGAAGGCATCGCCTCTTGCCAGGAGGGTGTCGGTAACACCCTCGATCAGGTCAATATTGTTAAGCCGTTCGTCGATGCAGGTTCGTGTGGCCTTGGCCAACATGTCCCGACTGTTATCGAGGGCCACAACGTGCCCGCAAAGCTCGGCCAGCACCGGCAGGAAAGCGCCCTCGCCGGGGCCGATTTCCAGAGCCGCCTGCCACTGGTGTTTGCGGGAACGCTTGCGGATCATTTCCGCGACTGGCTCTGCATACAGATCGAAGGCGGCGATGAGCTCCTGTTGTTCCCGGAACTGCTCTGCATGCCGCGCAAAGAAGGCCTGGGACTGATCTGCACGCTGGGTACGGATGGCTTCAATCCGCTCCTGCAGGTGCGGCGTCAGCGGCACCCGGTCAACTGCTTCGAATATCTGCCGAATGGTCTGGTCAGTTGGCTTGTCACTGTCCAGGTGCAGTGGGCGGCGATAGAAAATCGCGTTGCCTTCCCTCTGGGGCTCAAGCAGACCGGCCTTGTTCATTACCTTCAGGTGGTGGCTCATCCCGGACTGGCGCATATCAAAAAGCTGGCTCAGCTCCAGAACCCCGAAAGTATCCCTTCTCAACACACGCAGAATCTCCAGGCGCAGCGGATCCCCGCTTGCTTTGAAGATCGGAGCCAGTGCGTCCACGGAGGACAGGTTTTCGGCGTGTGCGTTCAAGGATGTCATGGAAACGAAGTGTAGGGGGCTTCGGTTGGTCAATCAATAGGCATATCAAAAAATTTTGATATAGATTTATCGTTCTTTGAAATCAGGCCCTTTCGGAAATCCACAGGCAAACAATCGTGAAACAGGCACATGCCGATTTGCCCCGGCACACACTAATCGGCGAAAATACGCGCCTCATTTTTGATCACCCTTTAATCACTGCGAATTCTTTTCCTGCAAAACACTGGAGAAACGTCAATGCCGTCTCGTAAAGATCTCGCCAACGCCATTCGCGCGCTGAGCATGGATGCGGTTCAGAAAGCCAAGTCCGGCCACCCGGGTGCGCCCATGGGTATGGCGGATATCGCCGAGGTTCTGTGGAACGATTACCTGAGCCACAACCCGGCCAACCCTCAGTGGGCCAACCGGGATCGCTTCGTGCTGTCCAACGGTCATGGCTCCATGCTGCAGTATTCCCTGCTGCACCTGAGCGGTTACGACGTTTCCATCGACGACATCAAGAACTTCCGTCAACTGCACTCCAAGACTCCGGGCCATCCCGAGTATGGCTACACGCCGGGCATTGAAACCACCACCGGTCCGCTGGGTCAGGGCATTGCCAACGCCGTTGGTTTCGCCATTGCCGAGAAATCCCTGGCGGCGCAGTTTAACCGCCCGGGCCACGAGATTGTTGATCACTACACCTACGCGTTCCTCGGCGACGGCTGTCTCATGGAAGGCATCTCCCACGAAGTGGCGTCCCTGGCGGGCACCCTTGGCCTCGGCAAACTGGTGTTCTTCTATGATGACAACGGCATCTCCATCGATGGCGAGGTCGAGGGCTGGTTCACCGATAACACCCCGCAGCGTTTCGAGTCCTACGGCTGGCAGGTGATTCCTGCGGTCGATGGCCACGACGCCGACGCCGTGCGCGCCGCCATCGAAGCCGCCCGGGCCAACACCGATCAGCCCACCCTGATCTGCTGCAAGACCATTATCGGCTTCGGTTCTCCGAACAAGCAGGGCAAGGAAAGCTGCCACGGTGCTCCCCTGGGTGACGACGAAATTACCCTGACCCGCGAGCAGTTGGGTTGGCAGCACGGTCCGTTCGAAATCCCGGCCGACATCGCCAGTGCCTGGAATGCCCGTGAAAAAGGCGCCGCTGCCCAGTCCGAGTGGGAGCAGAAGTTCGCCGCGTATGAAAAGGCCGAGCCAGAGCTGGCTGCCGAATTCAAGCGCCGCATGGCTGGCGACCTGCCTGCCGATTTCGCCGAAAAAGCCCAGGCTTATATCCAGGAATGCCAGGACAAGGCCGAAACCGTGGCTTCGCGAAAGGCTTCCCAGAATACCCTGAACGCCTATGGTCCGTTACTGCCGGAGCTGATGGGCGGCTCTGCCGACCTGGCCGGCTCCAACCTGACCATTTGGTCCGACACCAAGGGTCTGACCAAGGAAGACGCCAGCGGAAACTACATCTACTACGGTGTTCGTGAGTTCGGCATGGCCGCCATCATGAACGGCATCGCCCTGCACGGTGGTTTCGTGCCCTACGGCGCTACCTTCCTGATCTTCATGGAATACTGCCGTAACGCCGTGCGCATGGCCGCGCTCATGAAGCAGCGTTCCATCTTCGTGTTCACCCACGATTCCATCGGCCTGGGCGAAGACGGCCCGACTCACCAGCCCATCGAGCAGATGGCCAGCCTGCGCACCACGCCCAACATGAGCATGTGGCGTCCGGCTGATACGGTTGAATCTGCGGTGGCCTGGAAAGCAGCGCTCGAGCGCACCGATGGTCCGACCGCCATGGTGTTCTCCCGCCAGGGCCTGCCGGCTCAGCCGCGCGATGCCCAGCAGCTGGCGGATGTGGCCAAGGGCGCCTACATTCTGTCCGACAGCGAAGGCACGCCGGACCTGATCCTAATTGCCACTGGTTCTGAAGTAGCCCTGGCTCAGGATGCCGCCAGCACGCTGCGGGAACAGGGCAAAAAGGTACGCGTGGTCTCCATGCCGTCCACCGAC
>JAWWAT010000363.1:0-3952 GCA_033721635.1 Marinobacter sp.
GTTGGCGCGGCACGGGTGCGGGACATGTTCAAAGAAGCCCGCAAAGACGCTCCGGCACTGATCTTCATCGACGAGCTGGACGCGATTGGCCGTTCACGGGGCGCGGGCCTGGGTGGCGGCCACGATGAACGGGAACAGACCCTCAACCAGATTCTCACGGAAATGGACGGTTTCGAGGCCCACGAGAATGTCCTGGTATTGGCGGCCACTAACCGGCCCGACGTTCTCGACAGCGCCCTGCTCCGCCCGGGCCGTTTCGACCGCAAAATCACCCTCGACCGCCCTCACAAGGAGGCCCGCACCGCCATTCTGAAAGTTCACGTGCGCAAGGTACCTCTGGCAGCCGATGTTGACCTTGAGCAACTGGCGGCGCGCACCATTGGTTTCTCGGGGGCGGAGCTGAAGAACCTGGTGA
The DNA here is from genome assembly GCA_033721635.1 of Marinobacter sp. Lineage (GTDB taxonomy): Bacteria > Pseudomonadota > Gammaproteobacteria > Pseudomonadales > Oleiphilaceae > Marinobacter. The sequence goes on from JAWWAT010000363.1 coordinate 416, forward strand.
ATGAGGCAGCGCTCACGGCCGCCAGGGAAAACCTGCACGAAGTGAATGCCCATTGCTTTGAGCTGGCCCGGGACAGGATCATCCTGGGCGAGGAACGGGATACCAAGCTTACCCCCAAGGAGCGCGAGGCCGTTGCCTACCACGAGTGTGGTCACGCCATCATGGCCTATTACATGCCCAACGCAGATCCCCTCACCAGACTGACCATCATTCCCCACGGCATGGCCATGGGAGTGACTGAGCAGACGCCCAGGGAAGATCACTACACCTACAACGAGAGCTACCTGAAGGATCGCATCAAGGTGATGCTTGGTGGTCGCTGCTCGGAAAAACTGATCTATGGCGAAGTCAGCACCGGCGCCCAGAATGATCTGAAGGAAGCCACCGCACTGGTGCGCAAAATGGTCGGCCAGTGGGGAATGAGTGAGAAGATCGGCCCCCTGGGCCTGAACATCGGCGAAGAGCACGTGTTCCTTGGCCGGGAAATGGGCATGCCGAGGGAATTCAGCGAGAAGATGGCCGAGATGATCGACGGGGAAATCCAGTCCCAGCTTCTGGCCCTCGAGAAGGCGACCCTGGACTTTCTGACCGAGCATCGCAACCAGCTGGAAGCACTGGCAAAAGCCGTACTGAAGCACGAAACCCTGTCTGCCGAGGATGTCGAGGAAATCCTGCGCAAGGAAGACGCCCGCAAAATTGCCTGACCCGGTGGATCAGACCTGCCCCACCAGGTCATGGCTGAACAGCGCCAGGCAGAACCCTACAACGGCACCCAGCGGTGGCCCCCAGTGGTGTTCAAGCCTGGATTGCGGGGCGATATCCTGAAAGATCAGGTAAAGAATACCGCCCGAAGCGATCAGCATGATTGCGCCCAATATCACCGGACGCTCCGACAGGAAAAAATAACCGAGCAGACCGGCAAGCGGTCCGGTTATCACCAGGCAGGTCATGAACAACAGGGTCTTCGTGGAGGTATAGCCCGGCAGGCTGACCAGCTCTCGATACGCATTGAACCCCTCAGGCAGATTCTGCATCGCAATCAGGACAGCCATCAGCACTGCCGTCTCCGGGCTCACGACGGCCAGACCGCCAAGAGCCGTTGCCTCCGGAATAAAGTCGAGCATCACACCCATCAGCTGCGGAGACTCGCGCCGCTTCAGCCCAAGAATGCGCTCTATCGCGAAGAAAAGCAGTCCGCCGACAATGATGGCAGGAATGGCCCAGAGAGAGTCCCCCATGCTGGATTGACCCTCGGGAATCAGAACCACGGAAACCGCACCCAACAGTATCCCGCCGCCCAGCGCGATCAGAAAATGGCGGACTTCCTGTTCCAGCCAGTTGGGGCGGATTCGCTCGAAGCTCGCCAGCAGACCGCCAAAAGGAATGCAGGCGCCGGCAAGCACGGTCAAGCCGACAATGTAGATAAGATCCGTGAACATCGGGTATCAGTCCCGTGGCGCAGACATTGGAACTCAGGGCGTGACCGTAACAGGAAGACTCAGTGCCACCAACAACTGCTCTGCCCCGGGCTCCTGAAGCAGTGTGCAGCCCCGGCTAAGAACCAACTGGACCGCCCTTTCCTGTCGCAGGATCCCCGCCACAACAGCCGGATCCGTTGACGGCAGAGACCTTACACGAAGCCCGGATTCCTGAACACCCAGCTCCTGGGCGATGCCTTTCAGGTTCTCGGATGACATGGTCGAATCAGCGCCAAGCAACAGTGTCACGGGTCGGTGCGAATGGCGAATCACCTCAGCGGCTGCCTGAACAGCCCGGATGTTGGCCTCCTGGTGATCATTGAGAAACACCACAACCCTGCCCAGAGGCTCTACCCGCCCTTCGCACCAGAGCAACACCCTTGCCTGGGAACGGCGAACAAGCCCTTTTGCCGTGGAGCCCAATCGCGCCCCGGGTGCAGAGGACCAACCCACCCGGCCCAGCACCAGAAGATCCTGTGGGCCTGCAAGCGCCAGCACCTCATCAATCACATGGCCCCTGGCGACACTCAGGTTATGCCTGCCACCGTAGGATGCTACAGCATCGGCAAGGGCCCGGCGGGCCTCGGCCGCCAACCTTTGCATTCGCTGTTCAACGTCACCAGCAGCCAGGGGCCGGCTGATACCGGAAGAGCCGCCCACCTCGCGGGCAAAGCCATAGCCGGCGCTTCGCAGCTGGTTCAGTTCCTCAACGAACACGCCCAGCAAGTCGGCGCCTGTATTCGCGGCAATCCCGGCCGCTGCCTGTAAGGCGGCGTAACTCATTCTGGAACCATCAAGAAGCACCAGTACACGACGGTTCGTGATGCCTGGATCAGCCTGGACTGTTGGCGTATCAGTCACGATCCTTGCCTCCGCTGTTGTTTGCTTCTCCGTTCTCGTCCCGTTTCCTGCTGGCCTCCGCGAACTTCTCGAGGCGTTCCGCAACCCGGCGGTTGAAGCTGCCCTCAGGGAACTCGCCATTACTGTCCGGTTCTCCGGCCTCAAGACCGGTTAACAACTCAATTGCCTCATTGATGCCTGAAATCGGATAGATCCGGAACCGGTCCTCAGCGATCGCCTGCCTCACGTCGGCTCTCAGCATCAGGTGCTCAACATTGCTTGCGGGCAGCAGAACGCCCTGCCCGCTTACCTCGCCGGCCTCCTTGCAGACATCGAAGAAGCCTTCAATCTTTTCATTCACCCCGCCTACGGCCTGAACTTCACCATGCTGGTTCATGGACCCCGTGACGGCGAAGGACTGCTTGAGTGGCACCCGGGCGATGGCGGAAAGCAGAACGCACGTCTCCGCCACCGAGGCGGAATCGCCTTCAACACCACCGTAGGATTGCTCGAAGGCCAGGCTCGCCGACAGCGACAGCTCGCCATCACCGGCGTACCGGCTCGCCAGGAACCGGGAAAGAATCATTACAGCCTTGCTGTGAATGGGGCCGCCAAGCTTCGCCTCGCGCTCAATATCCACTACCTGCCCCTTGCCGGGCCGCGCCGTGGCGGTTATCCGGGTAGGCTGGCCAAACATGGACGCACCGAGCCTGAGTACCGAAAGGCCATTCACCTGAGCGACATCCTCGCCGGTGGTGGCAATCATCACCACACCCCGGCTGATCTGCTCGCGGCTTCGTTCCCGCACCCGGCTGGCCCGGTATTCCCGCTCATCAATGGCCTGCTGAAGGTGGCTGGCCTCAACCGTATCGGCCCCGGCCTGCCGCGCCCAGTGATCTGCCTCACTCAGAATGTCCCGAAGCACCCGGTCGTGGGCGGTCAGTTTGCGCTGATCCGCTGCCAGACGGCTGGCATGTTCAATCAGCCGAGCGACGGCGCTTCGCTCCAGGGGGCGCATTTTGAGGGCTCGGGCCATGGTGGCGATCATACGGGCGTAAAGCGCGTAACATTCGTCGTTGCGGTCGAGATCGTCCTCGAAGTCCGCCTCCACCTTGAACAGGTCCAGAAAATCCGGATCGTAATGAGACAGCAGGTAATACAGCATCCGGTCCCCGAGCAGAACCACCTTGACCGACACCGGAATCGGCTCCGGCTGCAA
>JAWWAT010000364.1:0-3951 GCA_033721635.1 Marinobacter sp.
GGCACTTTCGAGAACGCCTGATCCGAGGGCATTTGCCATCAGCACCTTGCCTGCCCGAACCGCACCCAGCAGCCCGGGAATGCCAAGCACGGAGTCTGCGCGGAGCTCCAGCGGATCACAGAAGCCATCGTCCAGCCGGCGATAAATGGCGTGCACCCGCCGAAGGCCCTGGAGCGTTTTCAGGTAGACGGTGTCATCACGCACGGTCAGATCCTGGCCTTCAACCAGGGGCAAGCCAAGGTAACGGGCGAGAAACACGTGCTCGAAATAGGTTTCGTTGAAACGGCCAGGGGTCAGGAGAACACAAAGCGGCGTCTCGGTTCCGGCTGGCGACATACCCGCCAGACTGTTCTGGAAACCCTGGAAGAATTCCGAAAGGTTGGTCACCGGCAGGTTGTGGAATGGCGCCGGGAAAGCCCGGGAAATCACCAGCCGGTTCTGCAGGGCGTATCCTGCGCCAGAGGGTGCCTGGGTTCTGTCTGCCATTACCCACCAGCCGCCGTCCGGCGCCCGCGCCAGATCCACGGCATACAGGTGCAGGAACCGGCCTCCGGCGGGCTGAATCCCCTGGCAGGGCCACTGGAAACCGGCCTGACCGTAAACCAGGGCCGGTGGCATAAGCCCCTCTTTTAGCAGCGACTGCTCGCCGTACAGGTCGCCCAGAACGCTGTCCAGAAGCTCAGCACGCTGGGCGACAGCCTTCGAGAGCCATTGCCACTCATCGGCGCCCAGGACCAGGGGAAGCAGGTCCACTTCCCAGGGCCGGGTATCTCCGCGTGGATCTTCGTAGACGTTGTAGGTTACGCCATCCTCGGCGATGGCATTGGAGACGGCCTGAGCCCTGAGGTTCAGGCCGGCGACCGACTCAAGGTTCAGCTGCTGCAACAACGGCCGCCAGTGCGGCTTCGGCCCGGAACCCAGGGAACCGAGCTCATCAAACCGATCCGGCACCGGGTGGTACTGGCGGAGGATGTCCGTTACTGCGCGCTGCTTCGCCACCTTGAATTCAGGCTCCGTTAGTCAGTGAGCTGGAAGCATAGCCGCTTTATACACTCCGGAGCCAGCATCAAACCACACGCCCCTGCATCTTATTTGTGGTATCGCAGATCCAGGGTAAACGGGAATTCCCGATGCTCCGGAACCGGCCGCAGGGGTTGTTTCCCTGAGCTGTGGCCCATCCTGAAGAAACGGGCCATGCGGCGGCCTTCCGCCTCGAACGAATTCACCGGCAGGGTCTCGAAATTCCTGCCACCGGGATGGGTCACGTGATATTCACACCCTCCCAGACTGCGTTCGTTCCAGGTATCCACAATATCAAACACAAGCGGCCCATCCACGCCGATGGTCGGGTGCATGCACTGCGACGGCTGCCAGGCCCGGTAACGGACGCCGGCAACCGATTCACCAACCATGCCAGTGGGCTGAAGTGGCAGCGGCACCTCATTGCAGGTGATCTGGTAACGATCCGGGGCAGCGCCACGCACTTTCACCTGCAAACGTTCCAGGGAAGAGTCCACATAGCGGGCCGTACCGCCAATCGCGCCGTGCTCGCCGGTCACATGCCAGGGCTCCAGAGCCGAGCGTAGCTCAAGGGTGATCCCTTTCACCTTGTAGTCACCAATTCGCGGGAACCGGAATTCAAAGTGCGGCGCGAACCATTCGCTCTCCAGGGGATAGCCCTGCGACTTCATATCGTCGATCACGTCCTCGAAGTCCTGCCAGACATAATGCGGCAGCAGGAACCGGTCGTGCAGCTCGGTCCCCCAGCGCACCAGCCGGGCTGGCTTGTAGGGTTGCTCCCAGAATCGAGCCACCAGCGCCCGCAACAGCAGCTGCTGGGTCAGGCTCATGCGGGCATGGGGCGGCATCTCGAAGGCCCGCAGTTCCAGCAGGCCATGGCGCCCGCCCGGGCCATCGGGCGAATAGAGCTTGTCGATACAGAACTCGGCCCGGTGGGTATTGCCGGTTACATCCGTGAGCAGGTCGCGAAGCAGGCGGTCTACCACCCAGGGCGCGACTTTTTTGCCGACCGGACACAGCCGCTCCATCTCCCTGAAAGCCAGTTCCATCTCGAACACATGGTCGTTCCGGGCCTCATCAATCCGAGGCGCCTGTGAACTGGGGCCAATAAACAGGCCGGAAAACAAATAGGACAGACTCGGGTGGTTGTGCCAGTAGCTGATCAGGCTGCGCAACAGATCCGGACGCCTCAGGAACGGGGAATCCTCGGCCTTTTGCGAACCCAGGACAAAATGGTTGCCGCCGCCGGTGCCGGTATGACGGCCGTCCATCATGAATTTCTCGGACGTGAGCCGGCATTCGTAGGCGTCTGCATAGAGCGTCTCGGTCTGCTCAACCAGCTCGTCCCAGGTCCGGACCGGCTGCACGTTCACTTCGATCACCCCCGGGTCCGGCGTGATCCGGAAATGGCTCAACCGGGGGTCTGAGGGTGGCTCATAGCCTTCCAGCAAGACCGGTTGATCGAGCTCTGCGGCGGTTTTCTCGATGGCCGAGACCAGGGAAAGATAGGGCTCAAGCTCCGCCAGCGGCGGCATAAAGACGCGAAGGATGCCCTCCCGGGGCTCTACACAGAGGGCGGTGCGGACAACCTCGGGTGCCGACTTTCCTTTTGCGGGAGGCTCCAGCTCTGAAGATGGCTGGCCAGCCTGACTGCGGCTGTTCCACTGCCGTATCTCCTCGCCGGCGGGCAACGGACCACGGGGGGCAAAGGGGTCCTGCTCGTGTATCCAGGGGTAATCGGCTTCTTCCACCCAGGGCTGGCTGTCCAGAGGCAGGCGATGCCCCATGGGCGAGCCGCCCGGTATCAGATAACAGCGCTCGCTGCGCAGGAACCAGGGGCCCGTTTCCCAGACCTTTTCCTTTTCGGAGACACGCAGGGGGAGTACGTAGCCGACGGGTTCGTCCAGGCCCCGGCTGAAAATCTGCTGAAGCTGCTTCCGCTCAAGGGCATTCTCGAGCTTGGCATCGAACGGGTCGACGTTGACCGGCAGGCGACGCTCCCGCCAGAGGTAATAGAAAGCATCCTCGAACGCCGGGAACAGCTGTTTTTCATCAACACCCAGCTGTTTCGCCAACCCCTGCAAAAAGCGGTGGGCCGCTTCGGGGGTTGCCTTATCCGCAGTGCGTTCATCGGCCAGCCAACGCTCATCCTGCCAGATCGGCTCGCCATCCTTGCGCCAGAAACAGTTCAGGGACCATCTGGGCAACGGCTCGCCCGGGTACCACTTACCCTGGCCGAAATGCACCAGCCCGCCGGCACCGTAGCGATCCCGCATCCGGTGGTAGAGCTCGATGGCCTTTTTGCGCTTGGTGGGGCCCATCGCCTCGGTGTTCCACTCCGGTTCGTCCCGGTCATGATTCGCCACAAAGGTAGGCTCGCCGCCCTGGGTCAGGCGCACATCCAGCTCTGTCAGCCGTTCGTCGACATCATGACCGAGGTCCACGATGCGTTCCCACTGGTCCTCAGTGTAGGGTTTGGTCACCCGCGGCGCTTCCCAGATGCGCTGGACGCTCATCTGATGCTCGAACTCAACGTCACATTCCTCCACCATGCCGGTGATGGGCGCCGCAGAGGACGGATCAGGGCTACAGGCCAGGGGAATATGCCCTTCTCCGGCAAACAGGCCGGATGTCGGGTCCAGCCCCACCCAACCCGCGCCGGGCAGAAAGACCTCGCACCAGGCGTGCAGATCGGTGAAGTCTTCCTCGGCGCCCGAGGGTCCGTCCAGGGCTTTCTGGTCCGCCTTAAGCTGAATCAGGTAGCCGGACACGAACCGCGCCGCCAGGCCAAGGTGCCGGAGTGTCTGAACCAGCAACCAGGTCGAATCCCGACAGGATCCGGAGCCTTTTTTCAGGGTTTCCTCCGGAGTCTGGACACCCGGCTCCATCCGGATCAGGTAATCGATCCGGTCAGCAACACGCTGGTTCACA
>JAWWAT010000365.1:0-3948 GCA_033721635.1 Marinobacter sp.
AACCACCCGCCTGGGCCCGCTGTCTTCCGCCCAGCAGCGCGATAAGGTCATCGACTACATCAAGCTGGGTATCGAGGAAGGCGCCAAGCTGGTCGCCGGTGGCCCGGAAGCCCCCGAGGGTTGTGATAAGGGGTACTTCGTCAAGGCCACCGTTTTCGGCAACGTCAAGCCGGACAGCCGTATTGCCCAGGAAGAGATCTTCGGGCCCGTGCTGTGCGTGATTCCCTACAACGATGAAGCCGAGGCGGTGAAGATCGCCAACGGCACTGAGTACGGTCTGTCCGGTGCAGTCTGGTCCGGCGACGATGCCAAGGCCAAGAAAATCGCCAGCAAGCTGCGCACCGGCCAGGTATTCGTGAACGGTGGTGCGTTTAACCCGATGGCACCGTTCGGCGGCTTCGGTCACTCCGGTATCGGCCGCGAGTTCGGTAAATGGGGCCTGGAGGAATTTCTGGAGGTCCGTTCGTTGCAGTTGTAAATCCTGGATCTCTAGCCTGTCGGTTGGCGGGCTCGAAAGTCAGGTCGGCCACGGGGTGGGGTGTCTTTTCTGCCGGGAAAAAATGTCTGAGCGAAGCGAGTTGTTTTTCCCAGAAGAAAAGACACCCCGCCTCGGGGCGAGCCACCAAGGCTTGTAAGCCTTAGGCCTTCCCCCCAAGCAAAATCCGCACGGCCGTACAGGCATCCTCCAATTCTGCTTCTCTTGGTTCCCGCCCGGCGATGATGTCGCTGTAAAGGCAGGATTCTGCGAGGCGAATCATGAAGTAAGACAGGCTGAAGATGTTCATCGGCGGCTTGATGTGCCCGGCTGCCACCTGGTCTTTCAGCATCCGCGTGTTGGTTTCCACCGTGCGCGTGTGCAGGATCGACTGGGACGAAGTGAGGATCTTCAGGGCGTATTCCGGATCCTGGTTGATAAACCGGCGCAGCGGCTCGAAGTGCAGGATGGTGGAGTTGGTGCGTCGGTATACGCCGACGATGTAATCCACACCGACGCCAGGGGTTTCCGCCATGGCCTGTCGCCACAGGGGCTCGTACAGGGACCAGAGAATCTCCCCGATCAACAGGTCCTTGTTGCCCACCCAGCGAAACAGGGTGGCCCGGCCTATTCCGAGTTCATCAGCCAGGGGCGCCAGGTGAATGCGTTCACCCTTGAGCCACATGCGCCGTGCGCGCTTGAACGCGTCGGCGGGTGTTGCCCTGGTTACTGTCTTGTCTGCCACTGAAACCTCGTGCCCGAATTTGGATTCATTTTAACGGCTAAACCCGGAACCGGCTATGTGCGCGGTTTCGACAGCCTGTGATGGTTTTGTGAACTTTTGGGCATACACTCTTTAATTGTCCGTGACTCTCCCGTAAACGCCAGCGTGCAGCCTGGTGTTGAGGCTGGAATCCATTCCGGCACACAACAACCGACGGAGAGATCACCATGAAAAACCTGAGCCGAATGTTTGCGATTGCCATGCTGGGTACGCTGGCAAGTTTTGCCACCGCTGACGAGATGAAGTCATCGGGCGATGGCATGAAGGACGACACCATGATGAAAGACGACATGACCAAGGAGATGTCGGATCACGGCATGGGAAAGGATGACATGTCCGAAGACATGGGGCACGGTATGAAGGAAGATGACATGGCGAAAGATGCCATGAAAAACGAAGGCATGGACGGCATGAAAAAGGACGGCATGTCGATGAAAGACAGTGCCATGGACGACAAGGACAAGATGTAACCAGATCTGAGCGGAGCCCTGAGCGCATGACGCGAACCGTACTGATTATCGAGGACAATCCGGGCATCGGTGAGCTGGTGCGCATGCAGGTGTCCGATCTGGGCATGAAGGCCGTTCTGATGGAACGGGGCGATACCGGTCTTGAGCGGTTCCGTGAGGGTGGCATCGATCTGGTGATTCTGGATCTGATGCTGCCCGGTATTGATGGCCTGGCGGTGTGCCGGGAGATACGGTCATCTCCCGGCTATGTTCCCGTTTTAATGCTGACGGCGAAAAGCACCGAGCTGGATCGGGTTCTGGGCCTTGAGATGGGTGCGGACGATTACCTTACGAAGCCATTCAGCGTGGCGGAACTTGCGGCCCGCATCAAAGCCCTGTTCCGTCGGGTGGACGCGCTTTCTCAGGGCTCGCCTGAAAGCAAGGAAGTCGAAGAGATTCAGGTGGACGGGCTGAAAATCGATCCGGTTCGTCGCCGGGTATTTGTCGATGATCGGGAAGTGGAGCTGACCGCCCGTGAGTTTGACCTGCTCTGGCACTTTTCTTCCCACCGTGGCCGGGTGTTCAGCCGGGCACAGTTGCTCGATGCTGTCTGGGGCTACAACCATGAGGGCTATGAGCATACCGTGAACACCCACATCAATCGCCTGCGTAACAAGATTGAAGCCGACCCCGCCGAGCCCCGATACGTCCAGACAGTCTGGGGTGTTGGCTACCGGTTCATGGATTAATCATGGCCCTGTCTGTATTCCGAACTCTCTATGCCCGGCTGGCCATTGGCCTGTTCCTGTTATTGCTGGTGGTGGGAGGGCTCTTTACCTTTCTGAGTCTGTCGTCGGTGCGGGAATACTCGGCGGCGGTTAACCAGCAATTGAACCGGGATCTTGCCCGCAATCTGGTGTCGGATCGCAACCTGGTAACCGACGGCGAGCTCAATCGGGACGCCCTGAAGCAGCTGTTCGAGCTGTACATGACCATCAATCCCAGCATCGAGATCTATCTTCTGGATACCGACGGCAACATCCTTTCCTACTCGGCGGATCCGGCCAGGATAAAGCGCAACCGGGTGTCGCTGGCACCAATCCGAACCCTCATCGAAAACCCCGACGCCTATCCGCTGCCCGGCGATGACCCGCGCAGCCATGACCGGCGAAAAGTTTTCTCGGTAACGCCTGTGCCATCGGCAGACAACCCAACGGGCTATCTCTACGTTGTTCTGAGGGGCGAGGAATACGATCTGGCAGAGAGCATGGTGCACAGTAACCGCCTCCTGCAGATGGGCGCAGGCGCGCTGGCCGTGAGCCTGTTTGTCGGTCTGCTGGCGGGGCTGGTGTTTTTCCGGCTGCTGACCCGCCGGCTGTCGCGGCTGACTGAGCGGGTGGAATCCTTCGAGCGGGGAATGTCTTCGGAGAGCGCGGCGGCGGTTGCCGGCAAGGGTGATGACATTGATTACCTGGCCGCCCGGTTTGATCAGATGGCACAGCGGATTGTTGCCCAGCTGGATCTTCTGAAGCACAAGGATGCCCAGCGCCGACAACTGGTTGCGCAGGTCTCCCATGATCTAAGAACGCCACTGGCCTCCATTCAGGGTTACATTGAAGCCTTGCGGCTGAAACAGGACACGCTTGGCGTCGATGAGCGGGCACGCTTCCTGGATGTGGCCCTGGCCGAAAGTCACCGCCTTGGTCGCCTGGTTGAAGAATTGTTTGAGCTTGCGGCGCTGGATGCACGGGAAAAGCAACCGAAGACCGAACCGTTTGTGGTTGCCGAACTCCTGCATGATGTGGTGCAAAAACATCAGCCGGAGGCGGAGCGTGCCAGCGTTGTCCTGTCGATCGTATCCGTGGCTCCGGTCCAGGTGCTGGCGGACATCGCGATGACCGAGCGGGTTCTGGATAACCTGATCAGCAACGCCATCAGCCATTCGCCAGCCGGTACGGAGGTAACACTGAGCGTTGCCGAACGGGACGGCGGGGCGGAGATTAGCGTCGCGGACGCTGGCCCCGGCATCGATGATGCAGACCTGGAAAACATCTTCGAACCTTTTTATCAGGCCGCAGGCGCTTCGAGGGCGGGGCATGTGGGGCTTGGGCTCGCCATTGCCCAGAGAATGATTTCACTGCAGCAGGGAAAACTCTCTGTCCGAAATGCCAACGGTGCCATTTTCACGGTCTGGCTGCCTTTGGCCAGTGACAGCTCCGTGCCGGGCGGAGAAAAATCCA
>JAWWAT010000366.1:0-3932 GCA_033721635.1 Marinobacter sp.
CGCGAGGATGCCCGTTGGCGGCACCTTGTCTACCTGCATCAGCCAGGCAATCCGGTGAACCAGCACCCGTGTCTTGCCACTTCCCGCGCCAGCAAGAACCAGCAAGTGGTCATTCTGGGCCGTGACGGCCTCGCGCTGGGCGTCGTTCAGGGGATCGATAATCGGGGAAACATCCATTGATAATTATCACTGTGCTTGGGTGGCTTTGGCTTGCGAATTATAACAGGGTCGGCATCCCCGGGGGCGCCTGGGGCCATATATCGGAATTCACCTACATTGCGCGGGGAACAGTCGCCAAGCGGCCGCTTACTCCGCCGAAAACACAATCTTACACTGTGATACAAATCACAATTTTATCTAGTTAGCAGACTACCTAGACTGCCGAAGCCTCAAGTCCTGAGGTGGGTTGTCCAGGAACTACACCATGCTGTCATCGCTCAAGATCTCTCAAAAGCTCAGCCTACTGGTTGGCGTTGCTATCATTGCATTCGTTATCAGTCAGGGCTTCTCCATCCTTACCGAACGATCAAACTCTGAACGCCTGAATCAGGTCAAGGACAGATTGTACCCGACCCTGGAGCTTACTACGGTTAATCTGGGCCAGCTCCAACTGATGGAGCAACAGATCAATGGCTCAGTTGCTACGGGTGATGACCAGCAACTGGATGCTACGCAGGGGTTCCGGGCCACCATTGTCGCTAACCTGCGGGAAATCTCCAGCCTGAACCCTGAACTGGCCAATAAGTCCAAAGCCCTGAGCCAGTCCCTTGAGCGTTACTATGCTGAAGCGACACGTATTGCCACCGCCATCATCGAAGGCACCGCAGACTTCAGCCGCATAGGTGATGAAGCCTCAGCCAATGCAGGAAGGCTTGAACAGTTACGTTCAGGCCTTAATGACATGCGCCTGCAGACCCGGAGCCGTTTCCAGGAAGCGATTACCGAAACTGTGGAAGCGTCCAGCAATTCCACGTCTCTCGCTATTATCATACTCATTGTCGCGTTGGCCGTACTCACCGTACTCAGCCTGGTCATTGGAAAATCCATTGGCAACAGCCTGCGGCAGATCATCAAGTCACTTGAGGATATGGCATCCGGCGAGGGTGACCTCACCTCCCGCATCCACTATCAGGGTAAGGACGAACTCCGGGAACTCGTGGACCAGTTCAACCTGTTCGTTGAAAAGCTCCACAAGTCCTTTGCGACCATTCGTGATGACGTAGGCCGGCTGAACTCCGTTACAGATCACCTGACCAGCACCAGCCAGACCAACCTCGAGCGTATCAGCAATCAGGCCCAGGCAATTTCGTCTACCCGGAACTCGGTGGATGAGCTGGTTCGCAGCGTGGAAGAAGTTGCAGGTTTTGCCTCCAGCGCCTCCGACCAGACACAGGATGCCGCCAGGTTTGCCCAGTCAGGCCAGGAGAAGGTGAACATCAATGTTGCCACCATTCGTGAGCTGGTTTCGGAAATCGAGAAAACGTCCAGCCTGGTCAACCAGTTTGATGAATTCTCATCCCGGGTAGGTGGGCTTCTGGACACGATTCAGACGGTGGCAGAGCAGACCAACCTGCTGGCGCTCAACGCGGCCATTGAGGCGGCCCGCGCCGGGGATCACGGGCGTGGATTCGCGGTAGTCGCAGACGAAGTACGCGGGCTGGCAGTTCGCACCCACAAGTCTACTGAAGAAATTCAGGGCGTAATTTCCGAACTGTCGAAGCTTTCGTCAGCTGCCGTCACCTCCATGGAACACAGTGTCAGCAAGGCACACAAAGGTGTGGAAGCCACCACTGAATCCGGCGAGATCCTCAACCGAATTCTTCGGAACGTGCAGCAAATCAGCGAGCTGAACGAACAGATTGCCGCCGCCACCTACGAACAGAGCACAACCTTCAACGAAGTGACCGACCACATGACAGGCATGCACAGAAATGCAGAGGCTGTTATGGAAAGCACCGACGAACTGGACAGCGTAAGCCACGATATCCAGAAAGTCAGCGCTGGCCTGCATTCGGTCGCAAGTCAGTTTCGCGTTTAACTCGCCTTACCCTCCCCACAAGGAACAGCAGACTATGAAAACGTACTTTCGCGTAGCGCCTCTCGCGCTCGCCATTAGCGCTAGTGGCGCTATTGCACAAGCCAACGATGAAGCTGTTGCCCAGATGCAACAGCAGCTGAACAGCATGCAGCAGCAACTGAACTCGGTGAAAAATGACCGTGTTCGTTTTAACGGATTTTTCAGCACCGGGTACAGCCGCGCCAGCAATGACGTCGGCTTTACGGGCGTCAGCGAGGATTCCAGCGTAGGTGATCAGAGCCTGTTGGCGCTCCAGGGCACCTTTGATGTCACCGAGAAAAGCCAGGCAGTAATGCAACTGGTTGGACGCGGAGCCGAAGACTGGGACCCGGTCATCGAGTGGGCCTACCTCTCCCATCGCCCCACCAACAACCTGCAACTGCGTGCCGGTAAAATGCGCCTGCCGTTCTTCATGTACTCGGACTCGCTGGAAGTAGGCTACTCACAGCCATGGGCACGTCCGCCGCAGAGCGTTTACGGGCCCATCGAGTCCACAAGCTACGTTGGCGCAGACGCCACCTACACTATTAATCTCGACAGCTCCGCCATCACTGCCCAAGCCTTCACCGGCTTCAATGACCAGAACACCCGATCGGCGACAACCGAGTTCCGGAACCTTATCGGCTCCACGGTGAGCTGGACGGATTACCTGTGGACCGTAAGGGCTGTTGCAGTAACTACCGAAGCAACCGTAGAGGCTACCCGTCTTGCTGAGCGAGCAGCAAACCTCGGAATCCAGCTGCCTCCGGGAACTACCACGCTGGCCGACAATGACAGGGCCAATTTCTTCGGCGTTGGTTTCAGTTACGACGATGGCACCTGGCAGGTTATTTCTGAAGTAACCAGGTCGGAGGTTGATGGCCGCTTTACAGATACTGACTCTGCCTATATTTCTGCTGGCCGCCGCTTTGGTAGTTGGACGCCATACCTGGCAGTTGGCTGGTCAGAGACTCAGGATGATGACGAGCGCACTGGTGACTTTGTGCCAGGTGCCGTTCCCGAAGCCATCCTCAATACACGCCGGGACGAATATAGCGTTGGCACTCGATGGGACATTACTCCTGGCGTTGCCATTAAGGCGGATGTTACGCACGTTCGTGGCTTTGAGGACGCACCGGGCGGGTTGAACCAGGACTACGTGCTAGCGAACGGGAAGAACAGCACCAACGTCTATACCCTCAAACTCGACTCGGCCTTTTAAGGAGCCCAGCCATGAGCAAGTACAGTCTCACACTACTGGCAAGCCTGCTGGCAAGCCCCATTGCGATGGCCGAAGTCGTGGTCATTGGCCACACCTCTGGCCCGGACAGCATTACCCAGAATCAGGTACGCGATATCTATCTGAATCGCAGCCAGGAACTGCCGGACGGCCAGAAAGCCAAAGCGTTTGAATTACCGGAAGGCAACGGCACCCGCGGAGAGTTCCACGGCAAGGTCACCGGCCGTAACGATGCACAACTTAAAGCATTCTGGTCACAACAGGTGTTCACCGGCCGTGGTCAGCCTCCGGAGGAGCACGCCAACGCCGCAGCAATGAAGGCGACGGTGGCTTCTACGCCAGGCGCCATCGGTTATATCGATTCGGCTGATGTAGACAGCAGCGTGAAGGTGATATTGACGCCGTAAATCAGCTTTTAGCCGGGGCAAGCGCACGCGCTTTGCCCCGGCTAGCTGTTTTTCGTTCTGTAAAAGCAGATGTGTTCATAGTTTGACTACATAAATTATGAATAGTTTTTCATCTTCGATATACTCCGCGCCGCGGGTCGTCAGGCTGGGCCTCTAACCCACCGACTGGCCGTTTTCCCGCAAAATACAATTTGGGGAGTCCCGGTGGATTCCGGATTGCAGCCAGGAA
>JAWWAT010000367.1:0-3921 GCA_033721635.1 Marinobacter sp.
CAAAGAGATGGGAAGTAGCCGGAAAAACTCCACCCGCACCCGGGCCGGCTGAAGCTGATAAGAATAGGAAGCGACAGACATCAGGGGAAACTAGGCCAGTTTCCCCTAAACGCGTATAGGTAGTTCCCGAAGAACCGACCGCACCTGCGACTAATGGACGATATGTACGCGCCCATCCCCTGCTGCAAACGGATTGTTGAAACTGCTCCCCACGCCCTGCAGCTCTGCCTCCGGATGATTCTTGGCCATCAACTTTTTCATCTCACTCACCGCCGATTTCGACACATCCACCATAACCAGATGGCGTCCTGCCTCGATATCTTTGTGGAACTTGCGGATCCGGTAGTTTTCGGCATTGATGCCACCAAAACCACCAAGCCAGCCGCCGGCGATGATCGCGAAAACACCCATGGCAACGAAAGCTGCCGTGGGCCAGCCAAGCCCGCCCCAGGTTGCCAGGGGAACCACAAAAAACAGGGTAAACAACGCACCAATGATCATGCCACGTTCGACAAACCTTGGCAGGTCGGTCCGATCCAGCACGCTTGCGGAATGCAGGCGATGGGTATAAAGGCCGGCTTCATCCTTGCTGACAATGTGAAAACGCCAGTCTGTTAGACCCCGCTCATGCAGGTCTTCGGAAATTTCCTCGAGGCTATCGATGGAATCCACAAGATAAAAGAGCCGTTTCATGAGTCACCTCCACTCAGAAATCTGAGCTTTCGATCAATACTTTCATTATAAATGACAGAAATGCGGTAACCCCATGATTGCTGGAATCGATTTACGCTAAGCCGCGTAGCCATATGACGCTTATTTCTAATAGTTCACTTTTGCATGTTGACGTTAACGTCAATTGCCGCTAGTTTGTTTTCGTCCCGCCCCAAAAGGGCAGTTTCAATGGGCAACCCCCAAGCGAAAAGCGGACACCTGAAATCGTAACGCCGGCCACAAGCCGGTCGACAAGAACAAGATACCCGCTCATGCCGAGATCCGGCCGGTGGGAGAGGATTTCACAATGCTATTCAGCCATCCCGAGTTCGATAACCACGAACATCTGTCCTTTTTCTGCGATCCCGAAACCGGCCTGAAGGCCATCGTTGCTATCCATAACACTTCCCGCGGCCCCGCACTGGGTGGCTGCCGAATGTTTCCCTATGCCTCCGATGAAGAGGCGGTGCGCGATGTATTGCGGCTTTCACGGGGCATGACCTACAAATCGGCCCTAGCCAACCTGGATCTGGGTGGCGGCAAGTCGGTGATTATTGGCGACCCACGCAAACAGAAAACCGAAGCGCTGATGGAAGCCATGGGCCGTCATCTGGAAAGTCTGGGCGGTCAGTACATTGCGGCAGAGGATTCCGGCACCAGCGTACCGGACCTCAAAATCATGGGCCGACACACTGGCCACGTTGCCGGCATCGCCTCGCGGACCGGTTTCGACGGCAATCCCAGTAACGGCGACCCATCACCGGCAACTGCCTACGGGACTTTTATTGGCCTGAAGGCAGCGGTGAAACACAAACTCGGACGGGATAACCTCAACGGCTTGAAGGTTGCCATCCAGGGCATCGGCAATGTTGGTTTCCGGCTGGCCAGACACCTCAAGGACGCTGGCGCTGATCTCTGGGTGTATGACATCCACGAGGACAACATGCAGCGGGCAGTGGATCAGCTGGGAGCCAGACCGGCCGCCGCCGAGGACATTCTCTCCCTTCCAGTAGACGTGGTTGCGCCCTGTGCCATGGGCGCGGTACTGAACGATCACAGCATTCCCCAGCTGCAGGCCCGCATTGTCGCCGGCGCCGCCAATAACCTGCTGGAACACCCGGAGCATGATGCCATGCTGCGGGACCGGGGCATCCTCTATGCACCGGATTTTGCCATCAACGCCGGTGGCATCATCGATGTGTTCTACGAGCGAACCGGCGCCACACCGGAAACGGTTCGGGCTCATGTAGAGACCATCGGCGACACCCTGACCGAAATCTTCAACCGTTCCGACCGCTCGGGGCGCCCCACTGGGGAGATCGCCAACGAACTGGCGGAAGAACGGTTCAAAAAGCACACCGCCGGAGCCAGCCTGGCACCCGAGCGGTTGGCTCGCACCGGCTGAGCTGACACCGGCGCACCCCTCAGGAAGCTGCAGGCAGCTGCAGCTTCCCCGTTAAACCCTGATACAAAAACAAATACTCCGGGAGATAGTTATGTCCGTCACTTCTTCAGATTCCGCCGCCTATTCGGGGGCGCTTGAAGGTTCAAACGCCCAACGCGGGCTCTGGTCATCACGTCTGGCCTTTATTCTTGCCGCTACCGGGTCCGCCGTGGGCCTCGGCAACATCTGGAAATTCCCCTACGTGACCGGCGAAAACGGGGGCGGCGCCTTCGTGCTGGTGTATCTGCTGTGCATCGCCGTCGTCGGTATCCCCATCATGATGGCGGAGGTCATGATCGGCCGTCGCGGTGGCGCCAGCCCTGTCAAAAGTCTGAGACTGATTGCCGAGAAGGATCACCTTAAACCAGCCTGGAAGCTGGTGGGGGCCATCGGCATTCTGGCAGGTTTCCTGATTCTCTCGTTCTATTCGGTCATTGGCGGTTGGGCGATTTCCTACGTGGGCACGACCGCCAGCGGCCAGCTTGCCGGCCAGACTGCTGATGCCGTCGGCGCTATCTTCTCGGGCCTTCTCAGTGATCCCACCACCCTGCTCGCCTGGCATACGCTGTTCATGGCGCTGGTAATGGTTGTGGTTGTGCGGGGTGTTCGTTCAGGCCTTGAGCGGGCGGTCAGCATCCTGATGCCGGCCCTGTTTGTCTTGTTGCTCATCGTTGTCGGCTACTCGATGACCACCGGGCACTTTGGTCAGGCCGCGGCTTTCCTGTTCCAGCCGGACTTCTCCAAGCTCACTACCTCCGGGATCCTGGTGGCGCTGGGCCACGCATTTTTCACCCTCAGCCTGGGCATGGCCGTAATGATGGCCTACGGATCGTATCTGCCGAAAAAGATCTCCATTGCCAAGACATCAATCACCGTGTCGGTCATCGACACCGGTGTGGCGCTGCTCGCGGGTCTGGCCATTTTCCCGATCGTGTTCGCCAACGGCCTTGAGCCGGGCGCCGGCCCGGGCCTGATCTTCCAGACCCTGCCCCTGGCCTTCGGCCAGATGCCCATGGGTTCCCTGTTCGGCACCCTGTTCTTTGTCCTGCTGATCTTCGCCGCCTGGACATCCGGGATCTCACTGCTGGAGCCCATCGTCGAATGGCTGGAGGAGCGTAAAGGCATGAACCGCACTGTCAGCACATTGGGTGCAGGTTTCGTCTGCTGGGGACTGGGTATCGCCTCCATTCTGTCCCTGAACCTGTGGGCTGACTTCGCTCCGCTCGGTTTTGTACCCATGCTGGAAGGCAAGACCATCTTCGATCTGCTGGACTTCTTCACCGCCAACATCATGCTACCGCTGGGTGGCTTGCTGGTTGCCCTGTTCGCAGGCTGGGTGATGTCACGCGAGGCCATGGAGAAGGAACTGGCCCTGTCACCAGGCATGTTCAATCTCTGGCTGATCACCGTGCGCTTTGTGACGCCGGTAGCGGTGGCCGTGGTATTTATCTACAACCTGATGTAACCACCGCTATAACTGATCGAGGGAGGCCTTCAGGGTCTCCCCGATCCTTGCGTTCAGTTTCAGATCCACCAGATCCTCAGCCCTTGTCCGTCCCAGGTTAAGGGTGGCAATTGGCTTGCTCCACTCGTTGGCGTACCGGCAAAAACGGAAGCCGGAATAAACCATCAACGACGAACCAATCACCAGAAGGCCATCACTGGCTTTCAGCGTATCCAGGGCCGAATACACCCTTTCCTTCGGCACGAAGTCACCAAAGAACACCACATCCGGTTTCAGAATCCCCTCGCATTTTGGACAGTCC
>JAWWAT010000368.1:0-3913 GCA_033721635.1 Marinobacter sp.
CCGCCTGTAAGGCTTGGTTATGTAGTCGTTCATGCCTGAGGCAAGGCAGTCTTCGCGATCGCCCTGCATCACATTCGCCGTAACCGCAATGATAGGCAGGTCTTTCCAGTCCGGGTTCTGGCGAATTTTCTGTGTCGCCTCATAGCCATCCATTACGGGCATCTGGCAGTCCATCAGCACCAGGTCGAAATGGCTCTGTTCAAGTGCCTGTATCGCCTTCAGGCCGTTTTCCGCGTGGTCGACGCGATGCCCCAGTTTTTTCAGCAGGCTGCTCGCCACCAGTTGGTTCACCTGATTGTCCTCCACCAGAAGGATCGCCAGGGACTGTTCGGCGCCGTCTTGTTCATCTGTGGTAGCGTCAGGAGTGGCACGGTCTTCATTGGCCAGCAGGCCCGCGGCCCGACCGAGGCAACGGAAGAGCTCATTCCGCCGCAATGGCAGCGACAGAAGCTGATAACGTCCCCTGGCCGGAGGCAGGGTGCCGGTGGCATCTGCAAGGATCACGCCGGCGCCCTGCCAGTCGGCCGCAAAGGCCAGAGTTTCCCCATCGTCAGCGCTCGCCAGCGCCAGCAAAATACCATCAGGATGCCGGCTTGCACCCCGGACAGGAATGCCCCGTTTCCGAAGCTCAGCCTCGATGGCTGATCGGTGCGGGTTGTCCGGGGGAATGGCCATGGCAATGCCAATATCTCTGAGTCGGGCGTCCACCTGAGGAAGATCGTGGTCTTCGCCGGCGTCATGGACCGGCAGCGGCAGGGTAACGGTGAAGTGAGTGCCTTTACCCTGCAGCGAGTCCACCAGAATCTGGCCATGCATGCGCTCCACAAGTTGGCGGCAAAGCGTCAGGCCCAGACCGGTGCCACCATACAGGCGGGTGGTGTCCACGTCAGCCTGGGAAAAGGGCGAGAAGATGCGGTGCAGTCCTTCACTGGACATACCGATCCCGGTGTCCACCACGTCGATTCTCATGCTGCCCCCGGAGTAGGCCGTCCGAATCCTGACCCCGCCCTCGTCGGTAAACTTGATGGCGTTGCTTAAAAGGTTATTGAGCACCTGCCGGACCCGCGTCGGATCACCCAGGAAATTTTCCGGCAGGTCAGGATCAATTTCGGTAACCAGGTAAATGTGTTTCCGGCGGGCCTGCTGGGCGTGGAGAGTTGCGCATTCCTCAATCAGGTGCCGGACGCTGAAGGGGATGTTTTCCAGGCTGAGTTTGCCTGCCTCTACCTTCGAAATATCCAGGATGTCATTCAGCAGCCCAAGCAGACTCTCGCCGGCGTTCAGGGCGATTTCCATCCGGTTGCGTTGTGAAGGATCCAGTTCGCCCTCAAGCGCCAGGCCCAGCATGCCAAGAACGCCATTAAGGGGCGTGCGAATCTCGTGGCTCATGCTGGCCAGGAAGTTGGCCCTGGCCCTTGCCCGGCGAACGGCATCTTCCTTGGCTTTCACCAGAGCGCGATTACCGCGTTGCAGGGCTTCGTTCTTCTCGGAGATTTCCCGGGTACGGTCCGCCACTTCCTGCTCCAGCTGGGTGGAGTAGTTTTTCATGGCACTTTCTGCATGCCTCAGCTGGGCAAGGCTGGAGTCAATCGTTTCAAGATGCTGGTTGATGATCCCCACCATGGTCCCGATCTCGTCTTCCCGGTGGTTCGCCGGAATCGGGAGTCTGACTTTCTCCGGAGAGCTGGCCCGCACCTGGCTCAGTGCGCTGATCACGTTGAGCATGGGGCGGGTAAGCACGAAATAGAAGATGGCCAGCAAGGCTGCGGACAGGATGAGGCTTTTGAGCAGCCCGCTGATCAGCGTATAGCCGGCCCGCTGGAGAAACAGCGCGCCATAGTGGTAGGTGTCGATGGTGACAATCAGGTGGCCAAGTGACAGATCCTCAAGCTGTGGCACCTGCAACTCCTGCCGGAATACCCGGTCGGAGCCAAACAGCAGGTCACTGACCCAGCGATAGGGCGATTCAGGGCTGCTTTTGCTGGACGCAGCCATGGTCTCGTCGTCGTTGTCGGTGATCCGTGCATCGATGGTGGCGGGGTGGCGAAGCAGGCCATCGAGTAATTCCTCCGCCAGCCGCACATCGATGTTGTAGGCAATCTGGGACGCGGGGCTGTTACTGATGTCGATCAGCGCGTGGATTTCATTCTCCATCGACTCCTTTGCGCTGAAGTAGTCCAGGGTAATCTGGACAACATTCAGCACCAGCCCGAGGAGCATGGCAACCAGTACCGTGTCTCGGGTCAGTCTATAGGAAAGTCGTTGTTTGAAGCCCTTGCTCACGGGTTTGCACTGTCCCTGTTGGCGGGCCTGCGATGGCGACCCGTTCTGCGCCTTCAGTCGTCGTAATCGGCCTTTTTCTTCCACTCGTCATCGTGGAGGAAGGTATCCCACTCCCGGTCCAGTTTGGACTCGCCCTGCGGGCTTTCCTTGCCCTCGGCACTCATTGCTTCCAGTTCCTTGATGCGCGTACGGAAGCTCTTGACCGCTTTCATGGCCAGCGGATTATCGCGGGATTTCCCCATCTCGGTACTGGCCAGATGGTAGGCGTGGATGGCCTTCCGGATCTGATTCTGGCGCACGTAGTCCCGGGCCTGAAATACATGCAGGTCGGCGTGGGTCTTGTGAACCAGGAAGAGCACATACTTGAGGTTTTTCTTGGCGGTGGCCGCATCAATCCGGCCGCTCTTGTGCATGGCCTCGATCATCTTGAACAGGTTTTGCAGCAATTCCTTGACGTAATTTGATTTCTCGGCGGAATCAATCTTCACCGGCGTGGTGGTGTCCCGCTTTTCGATGATCTGTGTTTTCAGTTCGGCGGCGGAATTCTGCCATTCTTTGACCGGCAGGTTGGATTTCAGACCGGCAAGCTCCGCACAGGCCTCTTCCATGCGTTTGATCAGGAGCAGCTTCAGATCGGCCGTCAGATACTGGCCGGGAATTTCGGTCAGTAGCCGATGGGCCCTGTTATAGGCGTCTTGCTGGGCTGTGATCTTGCGCGCCCGTTCTATGCGGGCGCGCTCTCGCATCTGGCTGAGCACAATAATGACAATCGAGACGGTAACGATGGCCGCCAGCAGAAGGACGATCGTAGTGGTATCCATTTTGTCAGTAACGACTCCGGCTTCAGGATCAAATGATGGCGGGTCTGTAAACCGGCCTCAAAATACCGATATTATTCAGCAAGTATCAGAAAGACTAGCAGAAATACCGCCCCAGATCCGTTTTCAAATGTGAAAGTTCGTGTTGCGGATTGATTTCGTGAATCCACTGTATCATGTATATTGTTTTCGTGAATGGTGGTGATTTCCCGTTTCTGATGCTTCGGAGTTTTTGTGGATATTTCCCGTGTCGATTTGAATTTGCTCGTTTACCTGGATGTGTTGTTGCGCGAGCGGAATGTTACCAAGGCTGCTAACCACCTGGGTATTACCCAGCCTGCCATGAGTAATGGCCTGAGGCGGCTACGGGACCTGTTCAGCGATCCGCTGCTGGTGAGAACCAGCGAGGGGATGACGGCCACGGAGCGCGCGCGGGAGCTGCAACCGCTGGTGCGGGGTATCCTGTCGGATATTGAGCAGGCCGTGCAGGAGAAGACACCGTTCTCGGCCCTGGACAGTCAACGCGTGTTCCGGATCATGGCCAGTGATTATGCTGAGTCCTGCCTGATGCCACGGGTACTGAGGCGGATCCGCCAGGAAGCACCTCACGTTACCCTGGACGTACTTACGCCCAGTGATGTCAGCTTTCTGGATGTGGAACAGGGGCGGCTCGATATGGCAATTAACCGGTTCGACAAGATCCCGCAATCTTTTCACCAGAAGACCTTGTGGACCGAATATTTTGCCTGCCTGATGAACGCCAGAAATCCGGTACTGAAAGAACCCTTCACTCTGGATACCTATCTGGATGC
>JAWWAT010000369.1:0-3909 GCA_033721635.1 Marinobacter sp.
CCTGCCGATGCAGACGATGCCCAGACCGTGCCGAAAGCCATCATGATGGCCATAAAAAACGATACGTACCGCAGGTGCTTTCTTATAGTCTGCATTCCGTTCTCCTTGCTTTCGTTTATGAACCACGTTTCCCGGGTCCCGGCTCCGGTTTTTCTGGCTGTACTTCAAGGCGTCTCTCCGGCCAGTTCAGGATAGCTGAACGGGTGACCATACGCTCTGCCAGTTCGGGAAAATCCTGTTCAATAACGTTTGCGGCAAATCCCGATAGAAACGCGGACTTAAGAGTAGCACGCGCTTTCTGGGTTCCAGGTTCCAGATAAGGGGCGGAAGAGAGTAAAAGAAAACCATCGTCCGGTATCCGGCCACTCTCCATATTGGCTCTGATGATCCCTGCGGCCTGGCGGATGGGGTGCGACAGGTCGGGACTGTAGGGGCCGATGATCAGGGCCACATTGGGGACATGAAGAAAGTCGAATCCCCGCCCGACACAGATGACCCACTCACGGTGTTCTATATTCAGTTCCCGGTCGCTCTTTCTGATCTCGCTAATGTGCTGAATGTTGCCATGCACCAGTGGCAACAGGTCCCGCCGCACCGGAATCGGCATGTCGGGATAGAGCGCGGCCAGCCGTGAACTGATCCCTTCAGCCTCAGTTGGCGAGATCGTGGAGAGGTCCAGGCTCTGGTCGTCGCGTCCGTGGAGTACCAGGGCGTCTTCATCGGTTTCGAAGCCGCAAACCAGGGGATATACCGTCTGGTGGCCACTGCCAAACAGCATCTCAACCTGGCGGCGAATGCTGAAGGCGTGCCCGCGGGCCGCATCACGGTCACAGTTGAAACCGGCGCATCCACGTTCTTTAGCGCCTTTGGAATAATGGTAGGTGATGATGATGAGCACTCGCCGGCCGGCGCTGACGGCGTCCTGCACGGTATCGGCAAGCATATCTCCGAGATAGGGCCAGCCCAGGTCAAAAATACCGCCCAGGTTGCGAAAGGGATGGATGATCCCCAGCGGCGTCTGAGTCACATAGGGCAGGTGAATGCGCCCGTCCATGCACTTCATGGCGATGATTAGCGTATTGTGTTCCGCAAGGTAACGTTGCCGGGCCAGATGGTTTTCTGCGCTGCAGAAGCTTGCAGAATGTTTTCGGCTCAGTTCCATTAGCCAGTCAATCCGCTCGTTGATGGGGCGGGAATGATCGGGTGTATTCATTGAAATCACCTCTGCAAGTTTAAAAGGTAGAGAGCCCCGTCGCCTCCATCAACCGGTATTGCCAGTATCGTAACCGGGATTCATCCGACCAGGCTTCGTACGGCAGACTCATTACCGGCGTGTCGCCGGGGCCGTAATTCCACTGCTCATCAAAGAAGCCCGCCGCTTTAAGTACCGTTTCCGAATGCGTTGTTGAAACTATGTGAACACTGGTCTCGAGATTGAGATCGTCCAGGTTCCTTCGGGTGAAATTGGCGGATCCCAGCAGCAGTTGGGAATTGCCATTGTAATCCCGCCTCACAAGCAGCTTGGTATGGCATTGCTCCCCCTTAGTGTGGCACCAGCGTACCGTTATGCCAGCGTTGTTGAGTTCCATGGCAGCCTGTCGATTGGGAATGCCATTTTTTTCAATCCCGAAAGCGTCGTTGTTGGCGTCCAACAGAACCCTGATGTGCACGCCCCGTGCGTGGGCCTGTTTCAATGCATGCAACACGGTGCGATGGGAGAGGTAGAACATCGCCAGGTCCAGGCGGTCTCCTGGCGCAGCTGTGCCAATAATGTCCATCGCTGACGAGAGGATTGCGGACTCGGTGACAATTCTGATCGTCTCCTGCGATTCAGGCTCAGCGTCAGGGAGGCTCCCCAACGCAGTATCCACCGCAGAGGTATCCGCACCTGACATTACCAGCACGGCACGCTCTGTTCTTAGCAGATCAGCCACGGCCGATCCCCCGAACCGCAGGCCGATGTTACTGTGGTGGCTGCTGCCATCATGCGGGTTTGCTGAAGTGACCAGTGCAATTAACCCTTCATCGCTGTCTGCTACTATGGTTTTGCGATGATTGGCTTTGAAGTTAGGCAGAGCCAGATAGCTGCGCAGGGTGACAGGCTGCTCACCCAGCGCATTGGGTAGCCAGCCGGAAGACGCCGAATTGCCCATCCACTGAAAACCGACACGCCATAGCCCTGACCAGGTGGGGTTGCTGTCTCGCAGGCGCTCAAGGCGCGTTTCCACGACCGGTATGCCGGCCTGTCGCAGTTGCTGGAAATGGGGTGATGTTGTGCCGCCGTAGAACGTATTGATGGGATCGGATATTACGACGATGTCCATTTCGGGATGGGCCTGCTTACGTGCGATCAGAGCATCGGTAAGTTCACTGGCCAGAGGTATCTGTCGGCTGCCGTCAGCGCGTGAGTCGTTGAAGAGGAACATGTCTACCAGCACAAATCTCTGCGCGTTGGCGATCATGTCGAAAATTTCATTGAAGATTTCGTGGTTCAGCCGCGGCTCTTCGTTGCCGAAGTGCAGGGTCCGGTCGATGAGTAACCGCGGGTTGATCAGTGGCTGTTCATTACCATCGTAGCTCAGTCCCTGGGGTAGGGATTTGACGGAGTGGTAGAGGCTGGTCGTGGTGATCGTCAGAACAATCAGGCCAATCAGTAACTTGAATGTCATTGCTATGCTTCCTGGCGGAGACGTCCATGGAGGGAACTATACGGCAGATGGTCTGGTGGCGTCCTTTACACCACTGTCATCAGGGGACAATTCTGGCAGAGGCGTGATAGTTATCCCAGCTAAACAAACCTTTACAAAAAACTGTCCCTGGTAACCTATCGCTGCCCGAGTTCACTTTCTAAACTTGGGGCACTGACCATTTACAAAAACGGCTCCTGTGAACTCACTGGCTTTCGCATTCTCTCGCATTTTCAGCCTGCGCCTGCTCATTGTTGTGTTGGCGCTTGTCTGTGTCTTCATCGGCGACGCAATCCCGATGCTGGGCTGGGCCGATCGTATCCTTTTCGGTTCTCTGGGCAACCCTTCCGGTATTGGCGACGCCGGCGCGATCATGGCTATGCCGCCGGAGGTGTTCGCCTCTGCCATGGAAGTGCGCGGGTTGTCCGAGCCCCCCTGGTCTGCGGTGGCCATTCGTGCCGGCCTCATGGTGTCTGCTCTGTTTCTGGTGCTTGCGGTTCCCCGAATGGGCGCCGGGGTGGCACTGCCTGTTATTCTGCTGGCAGCCGGGTCGCTGGTGGTTTTACAGGCTGGCTTCATGTTTTACCGTAATGCGTGGCTGCCGCTCGGGGAAGTCGTGACGCTGCTGGTGGCAGGGTACCTTGTCATGCTGTTCTGGCTGCAACCCCGGCGGGATATCGACGCTCTGTCCGAGAACGTGCAGGTGGCCCGCACCCGTCTGGGCAGGCTGTTGCTGCAACAGGGCCAGCCGGATGAAGCGCTGGAAGTTCTGTCTGACTGCCCTCCCAGCGAGGATACCCTTGGCCTGCAGTACGATATTGCGATCCAGCAGGAACGCAAACGGCAGTATGACAGGGCTTGTGCGACCTATAGGCAGATTCTTGACCAGAAGCGTAAATACCGGGATGCCGACAAGCGCCTGGCTGCCCTGGAAAACCTGAATGCGGAAGGGACCGCTACGGTGGCAGGAAACTTCGACAGCACACGTACACTGGTGTTGCCGCAACAGAGTGTGAGCCGGCCAACCCTGGGCCGGTATGAGATTGAGCGTGAGATCGGGCGGGGCGCCATGGGCGTGGTCTATCTGGGCAAGGACCCGAAAATCGCACGTACCGTGGCAATCAAGACACTCAGCTACCAGGCTTTCGACGATAATGAACTGCGGGACCTGAAATCCCGGTTCTTCCGGGAAGCGGAAGCGGCGGGGCGCCTGAGCCATCCG
>JAWWAT010000370.1:0-3894 GCA_033721635.1 Marinobacter sp.
ACCATTCTGGCATTCTCTATGGAAGATCCGGGCGCGGCAGCGCGTCTGCTGAAGGATTTTGCCAAAGAGAAAGAAGCGTTCGAGATTAAGGGACTGGCCGTCGGCGGAGAGCTGATGGGTGCAGACCAGATCGACCGTCTTGCCAAGCTGCCAACACGTCACGAAGCGTTGACAATGCTGGCTGCTGTAACACAGGCACCGATCACCAAGCTGGCACGGACACTGAACGAAGTTCCTTCGAAAGTGACTCGTGCTGTAGCGGCAGTTCGCGACCAGAAGCAAGAAGCTGCTTGATTCTGTTGAACACCATTTTTTATATTTTTGGGAGAAAGTCATGGCTCTGTCTAACGAAGACATTTTGAACGCAATTGCTGAAATGAGCGTAATGGACGTTGTTGCGCTGGTTGAAGCAATGGAAGAGAAATTCGGCGTATCTGCCGCTGCAGCTGTTGCTGCTGCACCTGCTGCAGCTGGTGGCGAAGCCGCTGCTGCTGAAGAGCAGACCGAATTTGACGTTGTTCTTACCGGTCCTGGTGAGAAGAAGGTCAACGTAATCAAGGCCGTTCGTGAACTGACCGGCCTGGGTCTGAAAGAAGCGAAAGAAATGGTCGACAGCGCTCCTTCCGTTATCAAGGAAGCAGCTAGCAAAGACGACGCTGAAGAAGCCAAGAAGAAGCTCGAGGAAGCGGGCGCTTCTGTTGAGCTCAAGTAAGAGTCGGCTGTTGATCGAAACCGTGCGATAAGCATGGACAGGCTGGTGGCTTCGGGCCACCGGCCTTTTTCTGTTGTATATGCTATAGAGTCTGGTGAGCAATTGCAGGTTGATGTCAGATCTATAACCTACAGCCAGAGTCTTGTTCAAGACGGCGCGATAAGCCGAGCAATTCGGCCCCGAAGCAGAACAATGGTTGCTTCTTGATACCAGGTATCAGGTCTAAAGCTGGGGAATGCAGATGACTTACTCCTACACTGAGAAAAAGCGGATTCGCAAAGATTTTAGTAAATTGCCTTCCGTGATGGACGTCCCCTATTTGCTGTCTATTCAGCTGGATTCGTTCCGGGACTTCCTCCAAATGGAAGCCGCTCCTGAAGACCGCCGGGAAACCGGTCTTCACGCAGCATTCAAATCCGTATTCCCGATTGTCAGTTACTCTGGCAATGCCGCGCTCGAGTACGTGAGTTACCGTATTGGCGAGCCGGTTTTTGATGTCAAGGAATGCCAGCTTAGGGGCGTAACCTACGCAGCGCCGCTGCGGGTGAAGGTCCGCCTTATCATTTACGATAAGGAATCGTCCAACAAGGCGATCAAGGACATTAAAGAGCAGGAAGTCTACATGGGCGAAATGCCCCTGATGACCGAGAACGGTACCTTCGTTATCAACGGTACCGAGCGTGTTATTGTTTCCCAGCTCCACCGGTCTCCGGGTGTGTTCTTCGACCATGACAAGGGTAAGACCCACTCCTCAGGCAAGCTGCTGTATTCTGCCCGGGTGATTCCTTACCGTGGTTCCTGGCTGGACTTCGAGTTCGATCCGAAGGACTCCGTGTTCGTTCGTATCGACCGTCGTCGTAAACTGCCGGCCTCTATTTTGCTGCGGGCCCTTGGCTATACCTCCGAGCAGATGCTCGAGATGTTCTTCGAAACCAGTAAATTCAGCCTGGGCGCGGACGTGTGCAAGCTGGAACTGGTACCGAGCCGTCTGCGTGGCGACATTGCGACTTTCGACATCAAGGACAATGACGGCAACGTGATTGTTGAGGAAGGCCGCCGTATCACCGCCCGCCACATCAAGCAGCTGGAAAAAGCCGGTATCAACGAGCTTGAGGTGCCGACGGAGTACCTGTACGGCCGCGTACTGGCCAAAGACATGATCGATCAGGCTTCCGGTGAAGTTCTGGTTGAGTGTAACTCGGAGCTGACCGAAGAGTTGGTAACCAAGATCTTGGACGCTGGCGTGAAGGAAATTGAGACCCTTTACACCAACGACCTGGACTGTGGTCCGTTCATGTCTGACACCCTGCGTATCGACCCGACCCGCACGCCGCTTGAGGCGCTGGTTGAGATCTACCGTATGATGCGCCCGGGTGAGCCGCCCACCAAGGAGTCGGCAGAGAACCTGTTTAACAACCTGTTCTTCTCGGAAGAGCGGTACGACCTGTCTGCGGTTGGCCGGATGAAGCTGAACCGTCGCCTGCGTCGTGAAGAGAGCACTGGTGAAGGTACGCTGACCCACGAAGACATCATCGATGTTCTCAAGACCCTGATCGATATCCGTAACGGCCAGGGCAATGTGGATGACATCGATAACCTGGGTAACCGTCGTGTTCGCTGTGTTGGCGAAATGGCCGAGAACCAGTTCCGCGTTGGTCTGGTGCGGGTTGAGCGTGCGGTTCGTGAGCGTCTGAGTCTTGCTGAAAGCGAAGGCCTGATGCCGCAGGATCTGATTAACGCCAAGCCGGTGGCTGCCGCGGTTAAAGAATTCTTTGGCTCCAGCCAGCTGTCCCAGTTCATGGACCAGAACAACCCGCTCTCCGAGGTCACGCACAAGCGTCGTATCTCTGCGTTGGGCCCGGGTGGCCTGACCCGTGAGCGCGCTGGCTTTGAGGTTCGTGACGTACACCCGACTCATTACGGCCGTGTATGTCCTATCGAGACGCCGGAAGGTCCGAACATCGGTCTGATCAACTCGCTGGCGACCTATGCCCGCTCAAATTCCTACGGTTTCCTGGAGAGCCCGTACCGGAAGGTGGTTGAGGGCGTCGTTACAGACGAGGTTGTTTACCTTTCCGCTATTGAGGAAAGCAACTACGTTATCGCCCAGGCCAGCGCTGCGATGGACGAGAAGACCAAGCGTCTGACCGACGAACTGGTTACCGTGCGTCATCAGA
The DNA here is from genome assembly GCA_033721635.1 of Marinobacter sp. Taxonomy (GTDB): domain Bacteria; phylum Pseudomonadota; class Gammaproteobacteria; order Pseudomonadales; family Oleiphilaceae; genus Marinobacter. Next base: position 2,890 of record JAWWAT010000370.1, read on the forward strand.
ACGAATTTACCGTTACCCCGCCGGAAAGCGTCAACTTCATGGACGTTTCTCCGCGCCAGGTAGTATCGGTGGCTGCGTCTCTGATTCCGTTCCTCGAGCACGACGACGCCAACCGGGCACTGATGGGTGCCAACATGCAGCGTCAGGCGGTTCCAACCCTGCGTTCACAGGTGCCTCTGGTAGGTACCGGTGTAGAGCGTACGGTGGCGCAGGACTCTGGTGTCTGTGTGACTGCCCGTCGTGGCGGTGTGATTGAGAGTGTTGACGCGGCCCGTATCGTGGTTCGTGTCAACAATGAGGAAACCGAAGCGGGTGATGCAGGTGTGGATATCTACAACCTGACCAAATACACCCGTTCGAACCAGAACACCTGCATCAACCAGCGTTCCATCGTACGTCAGGGCGACGTGATTGCCCGTGGCGACGTGCTGGCCGACGGCCCGTCCGTCGATCTGGGTGAACTGGCCCTGGGCCAGAACGTGGTCGTCGCCTTCATGCCCTGGGGCGGGTACAACTTCGAGGACTCCATCCTGGTCAGCGAGCGGCTGGTCAAGAACGACACCTTCACCTCGGTGCACATCGAAGAGTTCGAGTGCGTGGCCCGCGACACCAAGCTGGGCAAAGAGGAAATCACTCGCGACATTCCGAACGTGGGCGAAGAGGCCCTCAAGGATCTGGACGAGTCGGGCATCGTGCGCATCGGCGCCGAGGTCCACCCCGGCGACATCCTGGTCGGCAAGATCACGCCCAAGGGCGAGACCCAGCTGTCTCCCGAGGAACGGCTGCTGCGGGCCATCTTCGGCGAGAAGGCCGGAGACGTGCGCGACACCTCGCTGCGCGTGCCGCCGGGCGTGGCGGGCACCGTGATCGGCGCCCAGGTCTTCTCGCGCCGGGGCGTCGAGAAGGACGAGCGCGCCCGCGCCATCGAGGAGGACGAGATCGAACGGCTGCGCAAGGACCAGGAGGACGAGATCCGCATCATCCGCGAGAGCGCGATGAACAAGG
>JAWWAT010000371.1:0-3883 GCA_033721635.1 Marinobacter sp.
CCTTGTTAATGACAGGGCTGAGGATGCCGGGCGTGAGCTTGGAGAGGGTGTACCACTGCATACCATCCGCCACTTTGCCCAGCAGTTTCACGTACCGGTCGATGGCCTCCTGTTCATCCGGGAAGGCACTGAGTAATGAATGCCTCAGTCCCTCCTTGCCGGCGCGCAGATCCACCACCTTGTCGCCCAGGAAGAACCGATCGTAGTTCTCGTCCATCGGCGCCCATTCCAGCTTGCCATCGGTAATGTAATCGAACAGGCGACGACCCAGGGTGTGGGGAGAGCCCATGTCGCCGATGTAATGGACGCCCACGTCCCATTCGTAGCCGTTGCGGGCATAGCTGTGAGTGTAGCCGCCCGCGGTGTAATGCTGCTCAAGCACGAGGACCTTCTTGCCGGCTTTCGACAGGCACGCGGCGGTTGTCAGCCCGCCAATGCCGGAGCCGATAACAATGGCGTCGTAGGGGCCTTTCAGACGATTGGCCCGATACCGGGTGCCGATCCTGATCGTGCTCGGTTTGAGTTTCTGAGACGACGGACTTTTCACTGCCGCGCTTTCTAACCCCTCGTTTGCTACCACCATGCCTTGCCCCACATTTCCGGATTGGCCCAGTTCTCTGGATTGTTCCAGGCCCGCTTGTGGTTGTAAGTATCCAGATTGTAGGTGTACAGCGTGAGTGCGCCGTTATCATTTTCCAGTTCGGCATGGCGACGGAACCCCAGGCCGATGAAATCTGTAAAGGCCCAGTCAGGAGTCTCTCCCACCAGAACGGCAATCTGATGGGTGCCGTAATTCCTGAGTTGACCCAGGAGGAGGGCGCCTTCGTCGTGGGGCAGATGCTCCAGCGTCTCGGTGACCAGAGCCAGGTCTGCAACGCGGTCGAGGAACAGGTTGGCATTGGGGTCGATTGTGTCCAGGGTGCGTACGTCTATACCCTCCTGGTGTTTCTGCCAGATGCGCGACACTTCGTTCGCCAGGCTGCCGCAGCTCAGCAAGGTTGCCGGTGAGCAGGTGTCGATGATGCGAGCCAGGGTCTCCCGTGCTGTGTTGCCGTTGTCCTTCATATCCTTCATGGCTTTTTGCCTTCTGCTACAGGGGCCAGTCTGCCGCATCCACTGTGTGTAAGCCTACGGGCTGATCCGCGTGTCCGCCCCAGCGGTCGATAAAGGTGCCGGTGGGATCGTACTGCTGCGTCTGTTTTTCGAGGTTGAACTGCCGCAGGCCTCTCGGGTCTGCCCCTACGCCAGCCAGGTACTGCCAGTTGCCGTAGTTGCTCCCTACATCATAGTCGATCAATTGCTCCTCAAACCATGCCGCTCCGTAACGCCAGTCCAGTCCCAGCTCGTTAATGAAGCAGCTGGCCACCAATTGCCGGGCCCGGTTGCTCATGTAACCGGTTTCCCGCAGCTGATTCATCGCCGCGTTTACGATCGGGTATTCGGTGTTGCCCTGGCACCAGGCCTTGAAACGATGGCCGTAGAAGGTGCCATGCCGACGTTTGCGCTGGACGCCATCCCGGCGGAACAGGTTGGCGCCGTGTTTCAGGGCGTACCAGAAGAAGTACTCGCGCCAGAGCAGCTCAAACCAGAGCCAATAGGTGGACTCGTTTTTGGTCTCGCTGGCTTCGTATTCGGTGATGGTTTCAGCTACTTCGCGAACCGAAACGCTGCCGTTGGCCAGCCAGGGCGAGAACTTGGAGGAGGCATCCCAGCTGTCCAGCGCGTTCCGGGTCTCTTTGTAGCGGTCGATGCTGTGGTTGCCGTACAGAAATTCCTGTAGCCGCTCCATACCCGCGGCTTCACCACCCATGAACTGCAAGGGATGTACAGGCTCTGGTATCGGCGGGCAGTCGCCCCGGTTGTCTTCCGGAAAGCCCGGCGGTGGCGGTAGGGCCGTCAGCGTGCGAATCCGCAAACGCTCAGAGCAACGTTCTCCGGTTTTTTCAACCTGCTTGCGAAACTGGGAAAAGGTATCCGGCAAATCCTCAAGAGCCATCGGCAGGGAGCCCTCGGTAAACAGGCTCAGTGTCTCGAATTGCTGGAACAGCGTCTTGGGCAGTGTGGTTTTGATGGTTTGCCACTGGCCGGCTTCCTGAGTGCCGGGCAGACGCGAGCGGACGATCCGTTCAATATTGTGCGCGTGCGCCAGCTCCGGGACGACGGTTTCCGGCTCGCCATAGGCGATGTGGAGTCTCTGCCCCAGTGGACGAAGGCTTCGCTCCAGCGCCATCAAACTCTGCCAGAGGAAACGCCAGCGATGATCCCCCATGGCCTTGCTCTGCAGGGCGCCGGGGGCGAACCAGCGCGGATCGACTACATAGACGCAAAGCAGCATGTCGGACTTGGAGGCCGCCAGTAACGCGGCGTTGTCGTGCAGGCGAAGATCCCGCGTAAACCAGTAAAGCGTGCGCAACGTAAGAGCTCCTCTCTCGATACAGGTCGGCTATCAATTGATACGAGCTGGTTCCGGAAAAGATTTCGGTGCCCATCTGGTTGTGCACTTCGTCTAGAATGAACAAACAGCCGGCCTATTGTGGCGCGCAATCCAAAACACAGATCCGAATTCAACAGGAGTCCGACAGTGATTAAATCCCGTGCAGCGGTCGCTTTTGAGGCTAACAAGCCGCTAGAAATTGTTGAAGTCGATGTGGCGCCGCCCCAGGAAGGCGAGGTTCTGGTGCGCATCGTTGCCACCGGTGTCTGTCATACCGACGCCTATACCCTCTCTGGCGCTGACCCTGAAGGGTTGTTCCCGACCATTCTGGGTCACGAGGGCGGGGGTATTGTCGAGGCTGTTGGCCCCGGCGTTAAAAACCTGGAAGTGGGCGACCACGTTATTCCGCTGTATACGGCCGAATGCGGCGAGTGCAAGTTCTGCACCTCTGGCAAGACCAACCTTTGTGGAGCCGTTCGTGCGACCCAGGGCAAAGGCGTGATGCCGGATGGCACCTCCCGTTTTTCCTACAATGGCCAGCCGCTTTACCATTACATGGGCTGCTCCACCTTCTCTGAATATACGGTACTGCCGGAAATCTCCCTGGCCAAAATTCCGAAGGAAGCACCACTGGAAAAGGTTTGCCTGCTGGGTTGTGGCGTAACCACCGGTATTGGCGCTGTCATGAACACCGCGAAGGTGGAAGAGGGGGCAACTGTCGCCATCTTCGGTCTGGGCGGTATCGGCCTGGCGGCGATTATCGGCGCCACCATGGCCAAGGCCAGCCGGATCATCGCCATCGACATCAACCCGGGCAAGTTCGACATCGCCAAACAGCTGGGCGCAACCGATGTGGTCAACCCCAACGACTACGACAAGCCGATTCAGGAAGTGATCATCGAGATGACCGACGGTGGCGTGGACTATTCTTTCGAATGCATCGGTAATGTGAAGGTCATGCGAGCGGCCCTGGAGTGCTGCCACAAGGGGTGGGGCGAATCCATCATCATCGGCGTTGCCGGCGCCGGCGAAGAAATCAGCACACGTCCGTTCCAGCTGGTCACTGGCCGGGTCTGGAAGGGCTCAGCGTTTGGTGGCGTGAAGGGCCGTACCGAACTGCCCGGCTACGTGGAGAAAGCCGAAAAGGGCGAGATTCCGCTGGATGTGTTTATTACCCATGAGATGCCTCTTGAAGATATAAACAAGGCGTTCGATTTGATGCATGAGGGTAAGAGTATTCGGTCCGTGATTCATTTCTGACCGCATACTCTATGGCGGGTGGCAGCTCGGCTGCCACCCCTCCCATCAGCGGTCCGTCAGCTTCAGCTCTATCCGGCGGTTTCTCTGAAGCGCCTCCGGAGAGGTGCCTTCAGCCACCGGGAAGAACTCCCCAAAGCCGGCAGCCGCCATGCGCCGTTCCGGAACCCCCTGGTCAGCCAGGTAGCGAAC
>JAWWAT010000372.1:0-3870 GCA_033721635.1 Marinobacter sp.
GGCTTGAACTCATCAAGATCAATGTAAACCACCGCCAATTGGCCGCTCTGTCTTCTGGTCAGGGCCATGGCCTGCTGCAACCGGTCAGCAAACAGGACCCGGTTTGGCATTCCGGTCAGGGCATCGTAATGGGCCATGATTCGGAGCTTTCGTTCCTGCTCTTTTAGTCGACTGATATCACTGAAAATGCCGACAAAATGCGAGACTTCGCCGCGATCGCTGCGAACACTGCTCAGCGTCACCGACAAGGTAATTTTTTCACCATCGTTTCGTGTACTCGGGAATTCACCCGACCAGAACCCATGGGCACGGGCACTGGCGAATATGCCGCTGCCTTCATCCATTGGCAGGGGCGGCAAGCGCCCGATCGCGCGCTTGCGAGGCCGACCGGTAATCGCCAGGTACGCATCGTTGGCATCGATGACGATACCGTGATTGTCGGTGATGAAAATGGCCTCTCGGGCATACTCAAACACGCTGGCCGCGAGGCGCTGGCGCTGTTCTGCCCGTTTGCGAAGGGTGATGTCGTAAAGGGAACACAGAATGAGCGCTTCCGGCTCATCCTCCGTGTGCACAGGCGCCATGGTCAGCTCAACCCAGACTTCGGTACCGTCAGAGCGGTTCAGCACCCATTCGCATTGCTCCACCTCGCCCTCGGATACCCGAGCCAGCATGGGCGTCAGTTTCTGACGGGAGATCTGGCCATCCGGCTGGTATTCCGGCGAAAAGGCCGCCAGCTCCTTGCCAATCAGCGATTCGCTGGAGGAGTACCTGAGCAGATCGACAGAGGCTCGGTTCGTGTCGCTGAAAAGCCCCCCGCGGATCAACAGTGCCGCTTGTGGCCAGCTCCGAATCAGCTGGCGCAGACGCCTCTGTTCCGAGGCCAGTTGCCGCTTGCTCCGGCCCAGCCAGAGCGACGATGCCACCAGCAGCATGACCAGTACAAGAATGGTAAAAACCCAGAGCCTGTATTGATGCAGGGCATCCACCCAGGTCAACTTTGGCGCCTGATCGTAGGGAGCGACACGCAACGTTCGGGCAAGGTATTCAACCGCCTGGTAATCAGCAGGCGGTGAAAACCCGGAAATACCCGCTGCCAGGGCAACATCGTCGTCCGGCTCGATGTCAAAAACCGCGGAGGCGACCTTGCGAACAACACGTTCATTCACATGCGGCAGCGCCACCAGCGGCCATTCCGGGTAAAGGCGAGTAGAAACGACGTATGGAAACCCACCCAGTCTCTGACGGTTCAGGACCTTCACCTTGCTGAACAGGCCGGGGTCGGCTTGCGCCATTTGTTCCAGAATGCTGGTGCGCACAAAACCCACATCCGAATCTCCTGAAAGCACCGAGCGGACCACCCGGTCGTGGGTGCCCAGAAAACGAATCAGGTTCACTCGCCGGATATCAATACCGGCGTCCAGAAGCTCCAGCACCTGGGTCTGATAACCACCCAGGAAATGAACACCGGGCGAGGCGATCGTTGTGTCGCTGATATCAGCAAGGTGCTGAATGTCGTCGCGGTCTGCTCTGGTAAAGATGACGCCACCAAGACTGGCGGTTGAAGTGTCACCCGCCCGCCTGACCAGCGTTGCCAAAACGCCAGTCAGGCTACGTTCACTGCGAATCAGGAGAAAATGGCTCGGATTGGTCAGAAAGAAATCCAGCCGATTGGCTGCGATCGCCCTGCTCATATTTTCCTGGTTGAGGACCTCTAGATTAATCTGAAGACCGGTCTCGCGTGAGAGATAATCTGTCAGGGGTTTGTATCGCTCCTGAAGGATATGATCAGGCCGATAGGAGAAAACGCCAAAGGTCAGCGCCTGGCTTGCACCGGCCGCTCGGATCGTGACCAGCTCGCTGACCAGAAGCAGGACAAGGCAAATGACTGACCTTCGAGGGTTCAAGAAGCACTCCTGGGCAGAAACGAGGAATCCGACAGGTGCTGAAATTCGGGAGCCCTGGTTATCAGCCCTTCTTCAACCATGAGGCGGGACAGAGAGCGCACCACGGTTTCCAGCCGACCCGAGGCCATCAGGTACCGCTGATTGGCTGCCAGATCCGGCAACATGACCGTCGCAAGTGCCGCCCGGACATCATCTGGCGCAATCCCCTGCCGGTCCGCTATCCGATACACGGAATCGTGCATGCTGCGGACCATATGTTGCAGGCCGGCAAAGTGCGCACTCACCAGGTCCAGAACCGAGCTACGGTTCCTTTCGGCGGTCTCGCGGGTCACTACCAGGAGATCAAAAATGGTTTCCGGTATATCGCTGCTATCGAAAAGCCGTACCCCGCCGGAGTTCTCGATCACAGATGCGGTGGGCTCATAGCATACCGAGGCATCCACGTCGCGACGTGTCCAGGCTTGCGCGTGCTGGTCCACCGGCAAATCCACCTTTATGACCTCATCCGGGCCAAGCCCCGCCACCTCGAGAATTTTCAGCAGCATAATGCCGGAGACCCCACCGAGCTCTACCGCAACTCGCTGCCCTTGCAGGGCCGACAAGTCTGTAATCGTTGGCCTGACCATTAACACATCAGCACCTGCTGAGACATCGGCCACGGCAACGGCAACCAGCTCCAGTCCCCTGGACCAGAGCCGTATGGTTTCATCAAGCGTGAGGGCCGCACCGTCTAGCGCCCCTGATAAAAGCCCTTCCATGGAGTCTTTTGCTGACGTACCCGGCACCAGCGCAACCGTCTCCGGCAGCCAGTTGAAATCGCCAGCGAGATAGAGAGGTTCGTAGCCAATCCAGGGGTGAATTCCGAACCTCAGAGGGCCGGAATCGCTGCAACCCGGCAATCCCGCCGCGGACAGCCCGGCTGCTATCGATAAACCAATAAATTCACGGCGTTGCATCAGGATCCAGACCGGGCTTGAACATTAACATTTGTCAATAAACATAGTTTACTGTTTCACATACTACCCGTAAAACCGCAACTTGCATTGCACCGCATCAATTTATCCCAAGGACAGGAACACGCCCATAAGAACCGGCGACAGGAAAGACAACAGAAAACCGGAGGCAATCGCCACTGGCACACAAGTCAGCCCGCCACTGCTTCGGATCACCGGCAGAGTAAAGTCCATAGCGGTAGCGCCACCATAACCAATGGCCATTGCCGGTCGGCTGGCGATTAACAGCGGAATGATCGCGAGTGCCACGATCTCCCTCAGCACATCGTTCAGAAACGCGACGCCACCCCAGGCAGGCCCGAGGGCCTCGCCAATGACGATGCCTGACAGCGAGTACCAGCCAAATCCCGAAGCAACGGCAAGGGCATCATGCCAGGGCAGCCCCAGCCAGGGTATCAACAGAGCCCCAGCCACCAGGGAACTGAGCGTCAGGGCAAGTGCAATCCCCAGGCCCTGACGATTCATCAGGAGCTTGCGCAGCGACAGGCCGGCATTGCGCAACTGGAGGCCAATCAGAAACAGCAGGAACATCAGCGCCCAGGTAGCCAGCTGCTCGGCCATTGGCAGGTCAGGCAGGAGGTAGTACCCCGCCAGGAGACCGGCAATTACCGCCACCAGAGGCTTCAGACCGGCAAGGAACAGCCTGCGGTAACCGGGGCTGATACTGCCCTCTACCGGCTCGACCGACATTGGCTGCCAACGATGAAACAGAAACAGGCCGATCATGTTGGCAACGAAAAGCACCAGCACCAGAGCCATAACCTGGACCGCCATGCCGCCCAGCTGTGCCGCCAGCCCGTCCATCTGGCCGAGTCCCAGACCGAGTAACAGCAGGATAAAATAGACCAGCCCCTCCACCGTGTAATGGATCACGGTCATGGCCCTGCGATTCTCAAGGGCGATGGCAAACCCCAGGAACAGGGGAGCAAGAATGAGCAGGGCTCCGGTCA
>JAWWAT010000373.1:0-3870 GCA_033721635.1 Marinobacter sp.
GGTGGTACCGGGCACGGACGTGGGCAAACCGGCCAGAACCGCGGACATGCGTGCCACGTTGCGGTTGTCTTCACCCGCCTGGTTGGCGCTGCCCATCATGACTTCGTCGATGGCCGCCGGGTCCAGTTCCGGGGCTTGTTCAAGAACGGCCTTGAAGATATGCGCCGCCAGGTCGTCCGGACGAACGCTGGCGAGGGTGCCGCCGAAGCGGCCAATGGCCGAACGGCGGGGATGGCAGAGAAATACGTCAGTCATGGTGCGCCTCACTGTTGGCCAGATTGAGTTGAAGAGTGATGGGCATTGGTGCGGGCTTTCAGGTCCCGCAGCACTTCCAGTTCTTCGGCGGTCGGCGCCGGGGTGGTTTCCAGCTCGTCGGCGAAGCGGATGTCCCAGCCGGTGGCTTCGATCACGTCTTCCCGGGTCACATTCGGGTGCAGGGAGGTGACCGCCAGCTCCTTGGTCTCCGGATCCGGCTTGAGGATACACAGGTCGGTGATAACCACCGTGGGGCCGCGGCCGATGTTCGGGACGTTGTCCCGGGCCTTGCCATCACGGCCGAAGCCAACGGTGGTCACGAAGTCCACGTCCTTTACGAAGGTGCGCTTGGAGTGCTTCACGGTAATGAACACTTCCTTCGCGTTAGTAGCGATCTCCGGGGCACCACCGCCACCGGGCAGACGAACCTTCGGTTCGCGGTAATCGCCGATCAGGGTGGTGTTCAGGTTGGCGAAACGGTCGATTTGGGCGGTGCCGAGGAAGCCGACGCTGATGTGGCCGCCTTGCAGCCAGTACCGGAACATCTCGGGTACGGAAACCGTGGTCAAGGCGGATTCGCACAGTTCGCCGTCACCGATGGACAGTGGCAGCACGTCCGGCTTGGTCTGCAGAGTTCCCGATTCGTAAATCAGGGTTACATCCGGTGCATGTGTCAGACGTGCAAGGTTGGCCGCTTCACTGGGCAAGCCGATGCCTACGAAACAGGTCATGTCATTATTCAGCGCACGGGCAGCCGTGACGCTCATCATTTCGGAAGAGGTAAATTCAAGACTCATCACGCAGCTCCTTGTTCGAATACGTTCTCTTTCAGCCAGGCCTGGAAGGTTTCGCGGTCACGGGCAATGCCGTCCCAGTCCTTGTAGAAAGCGTTATCTCGGTCGTAATAGCCCAGGGCGTAGGAAGGCGCGGCGCCTTTCGGAGCCTCGGCGATCGCTGTGATAGCCCAGGATGGAAGCACGCACGCGTTCACAGAAGCCCCCAGGTCATCGACAACCTCTTCCACGGTCACAATGCTTCGACTAGCTGCCAGGACCACTTCCTTCTGAATGCCAACAATGCCTTCAACCAGTACGTTGCCTTTGCGGTCAGCCCTCTGGGCGTGTATTACCGCCACATCCGGACGAATGGACGGAACCGCCGCCAGTTTTTCGCCGGTAAACGGGCATTCGATGAACTTGATCTGGTCGTTGACCTTGGGCAGGTCGCTGCCCACGTAGCCGCGAAGCACTGCCAGCGGAAGGCCGGCTGCGCCGGCCTCGTAAGCATTGGCCATAGCGGCGTGGCTGTGCTCCAGAATTTCCAGTTTGTTAGGCCAGCCTTTCTCAACGGCATCCCGCAGACGATGCAGGGAGCCGACGCCGGGGTTGCCGCCCCAGGAAAAGATCAGTTTCTTCGCGCAGCCAGCCCCGATCATCTGGTCATACACCAGATCCGGGGTCATCCGGATCAGCGTCAGGTCGCGCTTTTCCTGGCGGATGATTTCGTGGCCAGCAGCAAACGGAATCAGGTGGGTAAAGCCTTCCATCGCAACGGTGTCGCCGTTGTTGATGTGTTTGCTCACCGCTTCCTGAAGGGAGAGGAATTCAGCCATCGCAGTGTCTCCATCGTGTTTTGGTTGGAAAGTTCGATATACGAACATATGTTTAATATGCGAACATAATGGCGTGAATGGTTTTGGGTCGTCAAGTACAAAATTTCACCAGCTTCAAAAAATGCACGGATGTTCGGAGAGCGAACCAGCTGCTAACATGCGCCAGTACAGATAAGCGATGGTCTGAATGAGAGGGCTAAAGGAGCCGGAATGGACGAACAGATTCTCAAGCCGGGAGACCGGGATTACGTGGGTGCTTTGGCGTCGGGCCTGGAGGTTCTGCAGGCGTTCGATGGCGAGCATCCGCGCATGACCCTGAGTGAAGTGGCCGCCAGGACCGAGATGGACAGAGCCAAGGCGCGGCGATTTCTTCTTACCTTGCATGCATTGGGATTTGTGAAGCGTCTGGGTCGCCAGTTCGAGCTGACCCCCAGGGTTTTGCAGCTGGGCTACGCCTATCAGGCTTCAAACCAGTATCGGGCAGTCATTCAGCAGTATCTGGAAGATATCACCGCCGAGCTTGGAGAGTCTTCATCGCTGGCCGTGCTTGATGGTGACGACGTGGTTTACGTAGTGCGATCGGCGGCCCGGCATCGTCTGATGGCTATCACGCTTTCGGTGGGCACGCGCCTGCCTGCGGCTTATACCTCCATGGGGCGGGTGTTATTGGCACAGATGTCCGAATCGGAGTTTGCTGCGTTTCTGGAACGGGTCCGCCTTGAGCGTTATACCGAGTCATCAATCGTTGACAAGGCTGCCCTGCGCAGTGCCATCGACAAGGCTCGGGAGCAGGGCTATTCCGTTGTCGATCAAGAGCTGGATTCGGGATTGCGCTCTGTGGCAGTGCCAGTGTTTGCCGGCAGTGGTGAGCTTCTCGGAGCGATCAATATCAGCACCAATGCGGCACGGGTGGATATGGAAACGTTGATGAAAACGTATCTTCCCCGATTGCGCAAAGCCGCAGAGGCAGTGCGTCAGACAACCCGATAAATCTGTCGCAATACGGTTGCGCCTTATCCGATGGGCCCTTACGGGTAGCGCCCGGTTAGCCGATTTTCTACCAACTCGCCCAGAATGGTGTTGGCCAGCCGCATAACGGCATTCGGGTTCTCGCCCCTGCGGCGTGAGGCGATGACTGGCGTGGTGATGTTGTTGTCTTCCAGTGGCATGTATTCAACGCCCTCTCTATTGAGTTTTCTGACCTGTTCTGGAACCAGAGTAAAGCCCATGTCCGATGCCACCAGCGACAGCGCGGTCTGAAGATCGTTGACTTGTTGGTTCACATGGATCTTCAGACCGCGACGGTGAAAGAGCCCCTGAGTGATGTCGGCGAAGTTCGGTCCGGGGCCGGAAGGGAAAGTGATCATGGGCCATTCCGACAGTTCTTTCATGGAGGGCGGGTGACGAGTCAATGGATGACCCGCAGGCAAAGCCGCAATGATTGGCTCATCAAACAGGTTTTCCTGCTCCACATCAGGATCTTCAATCCTCAGTCGGCCGAAGCCGATGTCGATCTTGCCGGACTTGAGCGCTTCCACTTGCTCACGGGTTTTCAGCTCGTGCAGGACAATCTCCAGGTTTTTGTTCTGGCGCAGCCGGCGCACCATCAGTGGTAACTGCCCATAGAACACGGATGGCACGAAGCCGATCGAAAAGATGGTTTTCCGGTGCTGGGCAATGCGCCGAGTGTCCTCAACAGTCGCCCCCACCTTGTCCATGATTTGCTTGGCCTGCTCCAGGAAATATTCCCCGCCCGTGGTCAGCTGCAGTCCCCTGGGTTTGCGGATAAACAACTGGACGCCGATCTCTTCTTCCAGCTGCTTGATCGCCCTGGTCAGGGGCGGTTGCGCAATAAACAGTTTTTCTGCCGCCCGGGTCAGGTTGCCCGCCTCTGCCACGGCAACGAAGTACCGCAAGTGTCGCAGCTCCATCCATACCTCCAGGGTATCGGTTATTACTTAATCAATATTGGTTCACATAACTGAAACTTCGTACTGTTCGAA
>JAWWAT010000374.1:0-3857 GCA_033721635.1 Marinobacter sp.
ACCAGGCGGAGACGCTCCACAGCCACGCCCTCTACCCTGGCGAGCTCTTCGTGGATCGTGCTCATCAGCAATCCCCGCCAGAGCACCGCCAGCAGGCCCAGAATCAATGCCGCACCGCCGTAGATCCACAGCAGGTCTTCACGGCTCATGGCCAGAAGATCTCCGAACAGGAGGCCGGTCAGGTCCACGCGGACATCCGGCATGAAACTCAGGGTTACCAGGCCGATGGCCAGGGCACTGTGGGCCAGAATCCCGAGCAGGGTATCCGTTGCCAGGGCCCTGGTTCGGGATAGCAGCACCAGGGCCATGGCCAGGACCACGCAGGTAATGATGACGCCAAGGTTCAGTGGCACGCTGATCAGAAAGCTCAAGGCAATGCCCAGCAGGGCCGAATGTGCCAGGGTATCGCCAAAATAGGCCATCCGGCGCCAGACCACGAAACAGCCCAGAGGTCCTGCCACGAGGGCAACCCCGAGGCCGCCAATCAGAGCGCGCCAGAAGAAATCGTCCAGAACGGTGTCAATGATGGGCATGATCACACTCCGTGTGGCCGCCATGTCCGGATCCGGCGCTGTGGGGATCACTGTCCACCACATCCCCGTGCAGGTCGTGACTGTGGTTATGGTGATGGTGATAGACCGCCAGGGACTCTGCCACAGGCCGGCCAAATGTTTCGATGAAAGCCGGGTCGTGAGAGATGTCCGCCGGGTAACCGCTGCAGCAGACATGCTGGTTCAGGCAGATAACCTTGTCCGTAGCTGCCATAACCAGGTGCAGGTCGTGTGAGATCATGATCACGCCGCAATTGAGGTCGTCCCGCAGCTGGCGAATCAGGTCATACAGTGACGCCTGGCCATTGATATCCACACCCTGGGCCGGCTCATCCAGTACCAGCAGATCCGGTTTTCGGGCCAGGGCCCGGGCCAGCAACAGCCGCTGTTTTTCACCGCCCGAGAGGTGGTGCACGGAGGCGTTCAGCAGGTGTCCGATGCCGGTATGGTCCAGCGCGGACTCACATTCACTGAGTGAACGACCGCTGAGCAGCATGAATCGCTTGACGCTCAGGGGCAGCGTGGGCTCCAGTGTCAGATGCTGGGGAACGTAGCCAATAATCAGGTTCTTCCCAAGCGACACCTGGCCCTCGGATACCTTCTCGATGCCCAGAACCGCCTTGATCAGCGTGGTTTTGCCAGCCCCGTTGGGCCCGATGATGGTGATGATGTCGCCCCGCTGGACTTTCAGGTTGACCCGGTCAACCACAGGCCGGTCTTCAAACCGAACAGTCAGATTTTCCAGGCTCACCAGAGGCTCAGTCATGGCCCGGCTCCGCATGACAACGGGGACAGAGGCCAGCAATTTCGAGCGTGGTATTTTCCGCCCGGAAACCTTCGTCGGAGGCGGCTTTGCTGACTGCCTTCGATACTGCCGGTGCGGTCAGCTCGAGAACATTGCCACAGGCCCGACAGATCAGAAACATGCCCGTGTGGCTTTCACCCGCGTGAGTACAGCCGATAAAGGCGTTGAGCGAGGCAATGCGGTGCACCAGGCCGTGCTGTTGCAGGAAGTCCAGTGCACGATAAACCGTCGGCGGGGCTGCGTTATGCCCATCGGAGGACAGCTCCGCGAGCACATCATAAGCACCCAGGGGCTTATGGGACTGCCAGATCAATTCCAACACCCGTTCCCGAATGGGGGTAAGGCGAGCATTCTGACGCTGGCAAATGGCTCTGGCGTCAGTCAGGGCCTGATTGACGCAGGCGTCGTGGTTGTGGGGCCGATAGGGGATGGCTCGGGCGGACATGGTCGGGATCCTGCAAAATTTGAAACATTATAACATTTACAGGACTGTCTGCCATGCCCGTCAGTGGAACGGGAATGCGGTCAGTGTCGGGATTTCAACACCAGGGATTCCAGATACTCCAGGTTCGGGATCCAGGCGTTCTCGCCTTCTACCTCAACCAGCATGAGATCCGCCGGGCCTGGTTCACCGTCCAGTTTCCTCACCTGTTCCTCGGTCAGGCGGGCCTGGCTGGGGATACCCTGGGTGACCAGCGCCATAAACGGGACTTCCTTGTGGTGGTCTCCGATGGTGTTGAGCACAACGATTCGGCCACGATTGTCGCCCGGAACGGTGAGGGCACCGCCGTTGGCCGCATCGTAGGAAATCACGGGGAGCTGGAGGCCCCGCCAGTCGAGGTAGCCAACCAGCCACTCTGGTGTGTTGGTGCCCGCGTCGGAGCTGGCGTAGTCGACCACTTCCGCAATCGAGACGTTCGGGAGCAACAGTTGCCGACCGCTCATGGGAATCATGACGCAGGAGAGGGATTGGCTGTTGTCATTCATTGCTTGTTACCTCAGGCGGAGTCCCGTTTCTGCCGGCTCTTGAGCAGGCAGGATTCTTCAATGGTTTTTACCAGTTCCCGTGCCAGTTGCTCCGGGGTGCCACAAAACCCCGTGCAACCGGTGGCGGCGACGGATTCGGGCATGGAGCTGTTGCCGCAGCTTGTGCTCTCCTGAACCCAGATCCGGCTACCGTAGGCTTTCAGCAGAGGCGCCGCAATAGCGCCATCGTTGCCCATGCCGGAAAAGAGAATGGCATGGCAGCGCTGGCCGTAATGATCGGCGACATTCAGCAGGACCTGATCAATGGAAGGCCCGTAAGGGCCTGGCCAGGCCTTGCTGGTTTCGGTCAGGGCGCCCTGTTCGGTCAACTTCCACTCGTGCTCGACCGGCATCAGGACGACGTCACCATTCTGAACCTGGTAACCCTCTTCCGCTCGCTTGAGCTGGTAGTGGGCATGCCGCCCCAGCACCCGGGTCAAAACCTCGGTGAAGTTGCCATCAATGTGCTGGGCATAGATGAAGCCCACGGGCAGGTTCGGGGGCAGATGATCCAGGAACGTCTTTACCGCCGCCGGGCCGCCCAGGGAAGCGCCCAAAATCCAGACTTCCTCGGCCGCCGATCCCGGTGCCGCCGGTGGAATCCAGTATGGCAGATCCGGTGACGGTGGTGCTGCCGGCGCGTCCTGCTCCAGCTCTGCCAGTGTGGCTTCGGAGTCCAGCTCTTCAAGATGCCCCAATTGCTGCTCGAGCTTGCCCAGCAGCCGTCTCTCCCAGCGAAAGTACTCGGTGCTTCCAGGTTTTGGGGCCTCGTCCAGCCCGAACAGCACCGGTGCTTCCGTGTTCTCAAGCAGGTGATCGAACAGTAACGGGTGGTCGGCCTCGTCCTCGAGAGTCACCAGCCACAGGCTGGCATCGGGAAACTCCGGATAGCCCAGCAAGCGGTCCGGATCCCCGGAAAAGAGCACTTCGAGACCGAACTTGGAGGTGGCGGCCTGCAGCCGATGACGCTGCAGCACCACATCCGACACGATCCCGACCATAGGCCGGCCACACTGGCCGGCCATCACTGTCTTCCGGTCAGCCGCTCAATGGTTTCAAGCAGCTCGGTTTCCTGGAACGGCTTGCCGAGATACTCGTTGACGCCAATGGCCAGCGCACGTTCCCGGTGTTTTTCGCCGGTCCGGGAGGTGATCATGCAGATCGGCGTGTCCCGCAGGTTGTCGTCGTGGCGTACGAAGCTGGCAACCTCGAAACCATCCATTCGCGGCATCTCGATATCCAGCAGGATAATATCCGGTTTGTGGTCCTGCAGCTGCGCGACCGCATCCAGGCCGTCTTTGGCGGTGATGACTTCCATGCCGTTTCTCTCCAGTAGACGTGAGGTAACCTTCCGTACCGTGACCGAGTCGTCCACCACCATAACCACGGTGGCCTGTTCCTCGTAACGGGCGGACTCGCGAGCCTTCTCGAGGTTGGCCAGACGCTGGCGTTCGGACAGGATGTCGGAACGGATC
>JAWWAT010000375.1:0-3808 GCA_033721635.1 Marinobacter sp.
GAGTTATCCAGCGGGTTATTGGTTGCCGTTTGCGGGCGCAGGAAATGATTGGTGAGGATATAGCCCTGCCCCAAAGCGTTGGCGGCCATAAATGGAATCAAAACCGTAAACACCGCCAGTGGTCCCGACACGATTGCCAACACCGCCCACGCCGCCATATAGACGAAAGATTGGCGGATAGCTATGCGGCGATCAAATCCTTTGAATTGCTTCCTCCGTTTGGCCTGGAACCACAGCACCAGCTGGGCGTGAAAGGTGAAGGAATAAGTCAGAAACAGGTAGCTGTACCAGGTCCCTGAACCGGGAGCCAGCTTGGTGAACTTCTTCTGCTTGGGATCCGCCTTATAGCGACGCAGGGTGCCAAAGCTGTCCGGGTCAACATCACCCGCATTGGTATTACCGTGATGAACCACATTATGCCAACGGCGCCAGAACTCAGGCGGCACAATCAACGGCCCGAACCCCAACCAACCAAAAAAATTCTGCCAGCGCCGGCTCATCCCCAGCGCCCCGTGCAAAACCTCATGGGCCAGCAACGCCTGACACCCGATGGTATGCCCCACCAGCAGACCAAGTCCCAGATTCCCGTACCAGGGCAGCCCCGCCAGCAAAATGGCAGCAATGCCTCCCCAGATCATCAACTGCAACGGCAGGAACCAGATGACCCTCCAGGTTTGCGGCTTAAACGTATCCGCCGGCAGTTCCTTCTTCATTCTATCCCTGAGTTCCCGCTCGTCTGGCTTGCCAAAAACAGCATGGCCCGGAGAGTCAGGTTTTACGGCAGCGTTCATTTTTCACCTTTGATTAGTTGGTTATATCCGATCAAGAAACGGCATTTCAGAGTACAACTGTGCGCCGAATTTAAACAACAAAACCCTTGACGGCAATACCAAAAAT
Source organism: Marinobacter sp. (assembly GCA_033721635.1). Classification (GTDB taxonomy): domain Bacteria; phylum Pseudomonadota; class Gammaproteobacteria; order Pseudomonadales; family Oleiphilaceae; genus Marinobacter. Next base: position 898 of record JAWWAT010000375.1, read on the forward strand.
CAGCAACTGAGAGAATTAGGACAAAAACTGGAACACTCGTACCGCTTTATCAAACAGGATAGTCGTTCACGAAGTTGAAGTGCGGGGTGCGGAAGAGCCCCCGCAGGATGTCTTTGGCCATGGATGGCCAAAGCCAAGCGCACAGGGATGTGCTCGTAGCGGTCCTGTGGGGGCTCTTCCGCACCCTGCACCACCCGAATGGCATCGGACCGGAAACCGAAGCATAAAAAAACGGGAGCCCGAAGGCTCCCGCTCGTTATTCATTCAAACCAGTAAAACCAAATCAGCTACCAGACAACGACTGATCCGAAGGATCGATCTCCATCTGCTGAATCGCAATCACCGCCTGGGTCCGATTACGCACCCCAAGCTTCCGGAACACCGCCGTGATATGCGCCTTGATGGTTGCTTCGGAAACATCCAGATCATAGGCGATCTGCTTGTTCAAAAGCCCCTCGGCCAGCATACCCAGCACCCGGAACTGCTGCGGAGTAAGCGACGCCAGCTTCTCGGAAAAGTCCGTGGCATCCGAATGCATCCGCTCAATCTTGTCGGCCACACCCTCAGGCAACCAGACATCCCCTTCCAGGACAGCCTGAATCGCCTCAGTGATGTTGGGCAACGGCGCGGACTTCGGAATGAAGCCTGACGCGCCATAGTCGATCGAGCGGCGCATCACCTGCAATTCCTCGGAACCTGACACAACCACCACCGGCAGCCCCGGATATTGCCCGCGCATGAACACGAGCCCGGAGAAGCCGTGGGCACCCGGCATATTGAGATCCAGCAGAACCAGATCCGCATCCGGGTGAGACTCTACCGCCGCCTGCAGCGCCTTGATGCTGTCGACTTCCACCGTCTCGGCATCGGGCACCGCCTGACTGACCGCCTGCTTCAAGGCTGCGCGAAACAGCGGGTGATCATCAGCGACGATAATTGTTTGTGTCATTCAACAGATTCCTTACAGGTACGTGGCCTGGTAACACACAGGCGTTACTGGTTCGCACGACCGCTGATCAGGTCATCCACTACGCCCGGGTCTGCCAGCGTAGAGGTATCACCCAACTGATCGTGCTCGTTAGAGGCAATCTTACGCAAAATCCGGCGCATAATCTTGCCCGAACGGGTTTTGGGAAGTCCAGGCGCCCACTGGATCACATCCGGAGAGGCAATCGGACCGATTTCCTTGCGAACCCACTGAACCAGTTCCTTTTTCAGCTCGTCAGAAGGCTCCTCGCCATGAACCAGGGTGACGTAGACGTAGATGCCCTGTCCCTTGATTTCATGGGGATAACCAACCACCGCAGCTTCAGCGACCTTGTCATGGGCAACGAGCGCGCTTTCCACTTCCGCGGTACCCAGGCGGTGACCGGACACGTTAAGCACGTCATCCACGCGGCCGGTGATCCAGTAGTAGCCGTCCTCGTCGCGACGGGCGCCATCACCGGTAAAGTACATGCCCTTGTAGGTGCTGAAGTAAGTCTGGGCAAAACGCTCATGATCGCCATAGATCGTGCGCATCTGGCCCGGCCAGCTGTCCAGGATAACCAGGTTACCTTCGGTCTTGCCTTCCAGAATGTTGCCATCGTTATCCACCAGGGCCGGCTGGACACCGAAGAACGGAACGGTTGCGGAGCCTGGCTTCAGGTCAATTGCGCCCGGCAGCGGCGAAATCAGGATGCCGCCAGTCTCGGTCTGCCACCAGGTGTCAACGATCGGGCATTTGCTGTTGCCAATCACCCGGTGGTACCACTCCCAGGCCTCAGGGTTGATGGGTTCGCCCACAGAGCCCAGCAGTTTCAGGCTGTCGCGGTTGGTGCCGCTCATGCAGGACTCACCTTCCGCCATCAGGGCACGGATAGCGGTCGGCGCGGTGTACAGGATGTTTACCTTATGCTTGTCGACCACCTGGCCCATGCGCGAACTGTCGGGATAGTTCGGTACGCCTTCGAACAGAACCGTAACGGCGCCATTGGCGAGCGGGCCATACAGGATGTAACTGTGGCCAGTGACCCAGCCGAAGTCAGCAGTACACCAGTAAACATCGCCATCGTGGTAATCAAAGACGTACTCGTGGGTCATGGACGTGTAGACCATATAACCACCGGTGGTGTGCAGAACCCCTTTCGGCGCGCCGGTGGAACCGGAGGTATACAGCATGAACAGCGGGTCCTCCGCATTCATGGGCTCCGGCGGACAGTCTGAAGACGCCGACTTCATCAGATCCTCGTAACGCTCGTCGCGGGAATCGTTCCAGGGTACTTCGGAGTTACCGGTACGGGTAACGACCACAACTTTCTCAACGTGGGCCGCGTCTTCGTTCTTCAGGGCCGCATCCACGTTCTTTTTCAACGGGATCTTGCGACCGCCGCGAACACCCTCGTCAGCAGTGACCACGAAACGGGATTTACCGTTCACAATCCGGGCACCAAGGGCTTCCGGAGAGAAACCGCCGAAAACAACAGAGTGAATCGCGCCGATACGAGCACAAGCCAGCATGGCGACGGCTGTCTCGACGATCATCGGCATGTAAATAGTAACAACATCGCCCTTTTTCACGCCCAAACCTTTCAGGACGTTGGCGAACTTGCTGGTTTCCTCGTGCAGTTCGCGATAGGTCACGTTACGTGAATCGGCAGGATCATCACCTTCAAAGATGATCGCTGTCTGGTCGCCACGTTTTTCCAGATGACGGTCCAGGCAGTTGGCAGAAGCGTTCAACTGGCCATCTTCGAACCATTTGATGGACAGATTGTTGTAGTCGTAGGTCGTGTTTTTCACCTTGGTGTAAGGCTTGATCCACTCAAGGCGCTTGCCGTGCTCACCCCAGAAGGTATCCGGGTCTTCAACTGACTGACGATACATTTCTTCATACTGTTCCCGGTTCAGAAGGGCCTGTTTGGCCACCTCC
>JAWWAT010000376.1:0-3788 GCA_033721635.1 Marinobacter sp.
CACCGATCAGGCCATGGGCAACGCCATCCTGGATAAACGCTACGATCTGCAATACGTGCTCTACCTTTTGGCCCTGCACCGGCTGCTGAAAGCCCGTTTGCCGGATTACGACTACGACCGGCACATTGGCGGCGCGGTTTATCTGTTCCTGCGAGGCGTTGATTCCGGCACGGGTGGCGCCTTCACCGACAAACCGCCCAGAGCCCTGATTGAACAACTGGATTCCCTGTTTGATGGCGAGTCCGTTGCGGAGGTGGCCGCATGAGCCGTTCCCGCTCCGGACAAACCGATCACCAGATTGATCTGTTCGCGGAGGACACCGTTCCGGAAACGCCGACCGTGCCGGCCGCCGCTGATACCACCTTCGATATTACCGATCTGCTTTCCAGCCCTTATAAAACTGAGACCCTGCTGCTGCACTGGCAGCAGGCGGAATGGATCCGCCCGCTGGATGTGGCTTTTGCCCGGCTGATCCGGGCGCTGTCGGAAGAGCAGGGCGAACGCCCGCACCCGCTGGTTCTGCTTTTGGCGGCATTGGTCTCCCATCAGGTGGGGCGTGGCCATGTCTGCGTTGATCTGGGCAATTTGCTTGCCGATGCCGGCCATACCCTGTCACTGCCGCCGGAAGAGCCGGCTCACCAACCACTCACCGATTCCGGGACCGATGAGCCGGATCAGCCCAAGCCCGCCGACGTGCTTGCATTGGTGACGCTGCCGGACTGTTTAAGCACACTGGAAAGGGCCTTCGCTGTAAGTGATGGCTCACATACTACACCCCTGGTGCTCAACGGAACCCGGCTGTACCTCCGCAGATTCTGGCGCTACGAACAACGCATTGCGGAGGGCATCCGGCACCGCCTGGCTTTGCCATCACCCCTGGCAGATCCGGAATCCGGTCCGGCCCGCACCCTGTCTCTCGCTCTGGATACTCTGTTCCGGTCGTCAGAACCGGTGGATTACCAGAAACTGGCCTGTGCCCTGGCGGCCCGCAACCATTTCGCCGTGATCACCGGCGGGCCGGGCACCGGCAAGACCACCACCGTGGTCAACCTGCTGGCGGCACTTCAGGCCGTCGCCGGGGAATCCCCGGAACGGGCGGGCCGGAAATACCGGATCCGCCTGGCAGCCCCGACCGGCAAGGCGGCCGCCCGACTGAACGAATCCATCGGTGGTGCGGTGAGCCGGTTACCCCTTGCCGAACTGCCGGGAAACGTCGATCTGAGTGATATCCCCACCAGGGTCACGACCCTGCACCGGTTACTGGGCAGCCGGCCGGATACCCGCAAATTCCGCCACAACCGGGACAACCCGTTGCTGGTGGATATCCTGGTGATTGACGAGGCCTCGATGGTGGACGTGGATCTGATGGCGTCGGTGTTCGATGCCCTGCCCGCCAACGCCCAGCTGATCCTGCTGGGCGACAAGGACCAGCTGGCCTCGGTGGATGCAGGGGCGGTACTGGGTGAGCTGTGTCAGCGGGCCTCAAAGGCCCACTACACACCGGAAACGGCGCAGTGGCTGGCCGCCATAACCGACAGCCGGATACCGGAGACACTGGTGGACGCAACCGGCCAGCCCATGGATCAGGCCGTGGCCATGTTACGCAAGAGCTACCGATTCCAGGAAGACAGCGGCATCCGGGCCTTTGCCGAAGCCGTGAATACCAATGCCCTTGATAGCGCCATGTTGGGCCGGATCCGGAAAGCAGCCTTCGACGATGTCACCCTTCTCAACGGCCAATCCGGAAAACCGGATCCGGAAGACACCCTGGATCTGGTGTGCCGCCATGCCATCACCGGCTCGCCCGAAGCATTCCGCAATGCCGGGCAGGGCCGGCAGGTGAACGGCGAGCCCCTGCCGCCACCCGTTGGCTATCGCCATTACCTGGAACGATTACAAAATCACGGCCTGACGATGGACAGCTCCCGCGAAGACTGGGATGCGATGGCGGTGGAACTCCTTGAAGCCTTCAGTGACTTCCAGGTGCTCTGTGCCCTGCGCAAGGGACCCTGGGGCGTGGAAGGCCTGAACGACCGGATCGCAAGGCAGTTACTGGCTGAAAAGCTGATCCCGCGGGCCGAGGGCTGGTATGAGGGCCGGCCGGTACTCATTACCGGCAACGACTACAACCTGGGCCTGATGAACGGCGACATTGGCATGGCCGTCAACGTGCCCTGGGATCGGACAGACACCGGTGAGCCCCGCTATACCCTTCGGGTGGCGTTTCCGGATAGTGACACCGCTGGCGGTATCCGCTGGATCTCGCCCAGTCGTCTGCAACAGCTGGAAACCGTGTATGCCATGACAGTGCACAAGTCCCAGGGCTCGGAGTTCAACCACACCTGCCTGGTGCTACCAGACCGGCTCAGCCCGGTGCTGACGAAAGAACTGGTCTACACGGGCATTACCCGGGCCCGGAACTGGTTCAGCCTGATTGCCGGCAACCTGCATGTTCTCGAAGACGCTGTCGGTCAGCAGGTGGTCCGTGCCTCGGGCCTTGCCGAAAGGCTCAGGGCAGACTAGATGCCGGCGTCCTCCTGGCCATCCTCGTTGTTGTCGTTACTGCTGTGCTGCTGCGCCCACAAGTGGGCGTAGTGTCCGCCGGCGGCCAACAACTCGCTATGACTACCGCTCTCAACAATGCGTCCGCCATCCATCACCAGAATGGTGTTGGCATCCCGGATAGTCGACAGCCGATGGGCAATCACCAGGGTGGTCCGCTGCTGGCTGACCTCATTCAAAGCCCCTAGGATGGCCTGCTCCGAAAGTGAATCCAGCGAAGAGGTGGCCTCGTCCAGTATCAACAGCGGCGGGTTCTTCAGAATCACCCGGGCAATGGCCACCCGCTGCTTTTCGCCGCCGGAGAGCTTGAGGCCGCGTTCGCCCACCTTGGTTTCGTAACCCTCCGGCAGGCTGTGGATAAAGTCTTCCAGGTGCGCCATCCGGGCTGCCCGGTAGACCTCTTCCTCGGTGGCTTCCGGCCGGCCATAGGCCAGGTTCCGGTACAGGGTATCGTTGAACAGCACCGTATCCTGGGGCACAACGCCAATCGCCGACCGCAGGCTGTCCTGGGTCACCGTCCGGATATCCTGGCCATCTATGCGGATGGCGCCCTGATCGACGTCGTAAAAACGGAACAGCAGGCGGGCGAGGGTAGACTTGCCGGCACCACTGGCCCCCACCACAGCCACCTTGTGACCGGCCGGGATGGAGAAATTCACATCCCGCAGGATTGGCCGGTCAGGGCGGTAGGCAAAGTGGATATGATCAAACTGGACTTTGCCTTTATCCACAACCAGCTCGGTAGCGTCCGGGGCATCTTCAATGGCCGGTTTATCGCCCAGCAGTTTGAACAGGCGCTCGACATTCACCAGGGCCTGCCGGATCTCCCGGTAGACGAAGCCGAGAGCGTTCAGGGGAATGAAAAGCTGGAGCAGGTAGGCGTTGATCATGGTGAAGTCGCCCAGGGTAATCTCACCATTGGCCACTTCCGTGACCGCCATGGCCATAATGACGATCATCGCCAGACCGATAATCAGTGCCTGGCCAGAGTTCAGCGCCGCCAGGGACAACCGGTTTTTCAGCCGGGCCTGTTCCCAGTCGTCCAGGTCGACGTCATACAGCTGCGCCTCATAGCGTTCATTGTTGAAGTATTTGACAGTTTCATAGTTCAGGAGACTGTCTATTGCCCGCGAGTTGGACTGGTTATCCCGCGCATTGGCTTCGCGCACGAATTTGGTCCGCCACTCGGTGATCTTGATGGAGAAGACCACATACACCACCACGGC
>JAWWAT010000377.1:0-3783 GCA_033721635.1 Marinobacter sp.
CCCCGTGAACGGCCAATCGCGTCCAGTTCGTCGATGAAGATCAGTGCCGGTGCGTCTTTGCGGGCTTCTTTGAACATGTCCCGCACCCGTGCCGCGCCAACACCCACGAACATCTCGATAAATTCCGACGCGCTGATGCTATAGAAAGGCACTTCGGCCTCGCCGGCGATGGCCCGGGCCAGCAGGGTCTTGCCGGTGCCCGGAGGGCCTACGAGGAGAACGCCCTTGGGCATGACGGCACCCAGGGCCCGGTATTTCTCCGGAGACTTCAGGAAATCGATGATCTCGGCAATTTCCCGTTTGGCGGATTCAATGCCGGCCACGTCATCCAGGGTAGCCGTGGATGTTTCCTTGCGGGCCCGCCTTGCCTTGGAGCGGCTGAAATCAAACGGCCCACCACCCTGGGTCATTCGCTTCTGGGCGGCGCCCCAGAACCAGAACATCAGGGCCAGCAGCAGGATCCAGGGCAGGAAGCCGCGAATCATTTCCTGCCACCAGGGCAACCCTGAGGGCGTGGCCCGGATAATGACTTCGTGCTCTTCCAGCAGGTTGAGCAGGGACGGGTCTTCCATGGGCGGGCGGATGGTCTGGAATCCCGGCGTGCTGGTTCGTGCGGGACTGTCGGAACTGAAGTCTGCCGCACCGCTGTCAGTGAACAGCCCGGTAATGGACTCTTCTTTCAAGGTGACTTCCGCCACCTGATCATTCACGACGGCGGTTTTGAATTCCGAGTAGGCCAGATCCTGTAACCGGGGTTGTCCGCCATCCTGAAGCCAGAGCACCATCAGAAAGATGGCTGCGCTGAGCCACAGGAACGCGAACTGGTTCGGGATTGCCGGCTGTTGGTTCTGGTCCGGCTTCTGTTGTTGGTTGTCCGGCCCGCTCGGTTGTGTCATCTCGGTCTCCGATCGCCCTCCATGATCTTCGCCACGAAGACGGATTTGCCGTAGGTCTCGAATGACCATTTCATGGTATCCGAGAGTACGCCCATAACCTCATCATAGTCGCCGAAAATTTCTGTGCTCATGCGTCCGGGATAAACTTCCAGCCCGGTTTGTTCCAGTCGCGCGATGAGGTCTTTTATTGGCTGCTTGTATTCCTCTTTCAGGGGATACCAGCTCAGTTGTACGGAAAGATACATGATGCCTCCTTTCAGCTCAGTGATCCTGGTCAATTGCCAGGATTAGATTAGTAGCCCATGGCCGACGAAGTGCTTCTCCTCGGATCGGCACCACCATGCCGCACCCCTTGTTCATCAATAAGGATACTCTGGATGGCGCCCATGGCTGATCCGCCAACCACCGTGTGCCCGCGTTCCTCGAGCAGCCGAATGGTGTCCGGGCTGATGCCCTGTTCAATCCGGATTTCATCCGGCAGCCACTGGTGGTGCATGCGCGGAGCGTTGACGGCGGTCTGGATGTTCATTCCATGATCAATCACATTGAGGATCACCTGCAAGGTGGTGGTAATGATTCTCGAGCCACCCGGGCTGCCGGTTACCAGAAAATTCTTGCCATCTTTCTTCACGATGGTCGGCGACATGGAACTCAACATGCGTTTACCGGGTTCAACCTTGTTGGCTTCCCCGCCGATCAGGCCGTAGGCGTTGGGCACTCCGGGCTTGGCGCTGAAATCGTCCATCTCGTTGTTGAGCAGGAAGCCGGCGCCTTTTACTGTAATCCCGGAACCGTAACTGAAATTGATGGTATAGGTGTTGGACACCGCGTTGCCCCATTTATCCACCACGGAAAAATGGGTGGTTTCCGGGCTTTCCCAGGCAGCAGGCTGGCCCGGATTGATGTCACTGGCCGGTCGTGCCTTGTCAGGGTCAATGCCTTTGCGCAGCTCCTCGGCATAGCCCTTACTCGTCAGGCCTGCCAGCGGCACATCGACGTAATCGGTATCGCCGAGGTATTTTGATCGGTCGGCGTAGGCCAGTTTCATGGCTTCGGCCATGTGATGGATCGCATCCGCGGAGTTATGGCCGAACTCGGCCATCGGGAAGCCTTCCAGGATATTCAGGATCTGGACAATGTGGGTGCCCCCGGAGGAGGGCGGCGACATGGAGAAAATATCGTACCCGCGATAGTTGCCATGAACCGGTGCCCGGACAACCGGGCGGTAGTCTTTCAGGTCCTGGCGGGTGATCAGGCCGCCATTCCGATCCATTTCGCTGGCGATCAGTTCGGCCGTCTCGCCCTCGTAAAAACCCTTTACGCCGTCATCGGAGATGCGCTGGAGCGTCTCGGCCAGTTCAGGCTGGCGGAAGCGTTCGCCCGGCTGCCAGGCACTGCCGTCGTCTTTATAGAAGGTGTCGCGGGTAGCCGGCCAGCGCTCAAGCCTGTCCCGGGCCTGTTCCAGCCCCTCGGTGAAGCGCGGGGGGACAATGAATCCATCCCTCGCGAGTTTTATGGCCGGTGCCAGTGCCTGCTTCAGGGAAATGGTGCCGTGCCGCTCCAGTGCCAGCGCCAGGCCAGCAACGGTTCCGGGTACGCCTGCGGCCAGGTGGGTAAAGCGGCTGCGGTTTTTAACCACGTTTCCCGATTCGTCCTGGAACATGGTTTGAGTCGCGGCGGCGGGTGCTTTCTCCCGGTAATCGATAGCTTCCGGATCTGAGCCGTCGCCTTTGGAGATTAGCATGAAGCCTCCGCCGCCGATGTTGCCGGAGCGGGGCTGGGTGACGGCCAGGGCAAAACCGGCTGTTACTGCCGCATCGATGGCATTGCCCCCGTTTTTCAGCACGTCGAGGGCAACTTCGGTGGCCAGTGTGTGGCTGGTGGCAACCATGCCCTGGCTCGCAGTAACCGGGTGAAATCGCTCGCCTTCGAGAATGGCCTGCCCGAAGGCGGGGCCTGCGGCTATGAAAAAGGCCAGGGCCGCTGCAATCGAAAGGCGGCCTGAGCGCCCCCTGGCGAGGTTTTTGGTCTTACGTTGGTAGAGGCCTCTGTCCATATCTCCATTCCTCGTTTCTGGCGTTCAGATAGGCTATGATAGCCGGTCATTTTCATAGGTGCGTAACGTTAACCTGCCGTTAATACCGGTGGTGATTCCCCGACGCATCTGCTTTCCCGGATTTCAGTTAAGGAAAGGCTTTCATGGAGCATACCTATCGTCTTGTGATTTCCTGCCCCGACCGGGTGGGGATTGTCGCCAAGGTGAGTAATTTTCTATCCACTTACAATGGCTGGATTACCGAGGCGAGTCACCATTCGGACACGCAAACCGGCTGGTTTTTCATGCGGCACGAGATCAAGGCCACCTCGATTCCCTTTGGTCTGGACCAATTCCGGGCGGCGTTCGAGCCGATTGCCCGCGAATTCAACATGAACTGGCACATTGCCGATTCGGCCCAGCCCAAAAAAGTGATCCTGATGTGCAGCAAGGAATCCCACTGTGTGGCGGATCTGCTGCACCGCTGGCACAGCAAGGAGATCAACGCCGAGATTGTGGCGGTCATTTCCAATCACGACGATCTGCGCCGGATGGTGGAGTGGCATGAGATTCCCTACCACCATGTGCCGGTCAGCAAGGAAAACAAAGAAGCAGCCTTCGCCCACATTGATGAGCTGTTCGAGAAATACGAGGCCGATGTGGTGGTACTGGCCCGTTATATGCAGATTCTCCCGGGCGAACTTTGCGAGAAATACTCGGGCAAGGTGATCAACATCCATCACAGCTTCTTGCCGTCTTTTGCCGGTGCGCGTCCCTACCACCAGGCCTACAGTCGTGGTGTAAAGCTGATTGGAGCCACCTGCCATTACGTGACCCAGGACCTCGACGAGG
>JAWWAT010000378.1:0-3779 GCA_033721635.1 Marinobacter sp.
CGTGCATGGAGCGCAAACTCGGAGAGGTCCTGAGAAACAAGAGTTACCAGCCCGGTATCATGAGGACGTGGCGATACCTCAGAGAACCAGACGTTGTCTTCTTTGACGAACAGCTCGACACCATAGATGCCATACCCGCCAAGATTTTCCACCACAGCACGGGCAACCTCAGCCGAACGCTCATAGGCCAGCGGCGCCATCGGCTGGGGTTGCCAGGACTCACGGTAGTCTCCGTCTTCCTGCCGATGTCCTATGGGCTCACAAAACGAAACTCCATCCCGGTGCTTTACGGTCAGCAGCGTTATCTCATAATCGAAGTCCACGAAACCCTCAACGATTACCCTTCCTTTGCCGGCGCGTCCGCCAGATTGCGCATATTCCCACGCGGCCTCAATGTCCTCCTCGGTCTTGACCGTACTTTGCCCTTTGCCCGAGGAACTCATAACCGGCTTAACGACCAGTGGTAGGCCGATTTCCTGAACGGCAGCGAGGTATTCCTCCCGGGAACCTGCAAAGCGGTATGGTGAGGTTGGCAATCCGAGTTCTTCAGCCGCAAGCCGACGGATTCCCTCACGGTTCATTGTGAGGTTTACCGCTCTGGCGGTTGGTATAACGTGATACCCCTCTTCTTCCAATTTGACCAGTTCCGGCGTTGCTATGGCTTCAATCTCAGGAACAATCAGGTTCGGTTTTTCCTGCTCGATGACGCGGCGCAGACTGGCGCCATCCAACATATCGATGACGTGACTCCGATGTGCCACCTGCATGGCCGGTGCATCGGCATAACGATCCACCGCGATCACTTCGACGCCGTAGCGCTGCAACTCGATGACCACTTCTTTTCCGAGCTCACCGGATCCGCAAAAGAGAACCCTGAAAGCGTTGCCTTTCAGGGGTGTACCAATTCGAACTGAGTCAGTCATGATTTGCCAGCACCTATATTAGCCGTGAATCAAGGATTTCTTTTCGCGTTCCGCCACTTTTCGGAGCACCTCGCGACGCTCTTCATTATCCATACGAGTCCAGCGAGTGATTTCGTCTCCGCTGCGATGACAGCCAACACAAATGTCGTCCTGATCAAGGGCGCAAATGCTCACGCAGGGCGAGCGTACCTTGTCAGCGACACTCATTTCTTCGGCTCGCACGGCTTGAGCTCATTGGAATAGCGGGCCGCATTCTCCACATAGTGCTGCGCACTCATTTCCAGCATCTTTTTCTGGTTGTCGTTTAGCTCCCGCTTGATCTTGCCCGGTGAACCAACAACCATGGACCCATCCGGCACCTCCATTCCCTCTGGAATGAGCGCATTGGCACCAATCAGGCAATGCTTACCGATCTTGGCGCCATTAAGAACAACCGCGTTGATGCCAATTAAGGAGTAATCCCCAATCTCGCAGCCGTGCAGCATCACCTTGTGGCCAACTGTTACTCCTCTACCGAGCGTTAGTGGCATCCCGGGGTCTGTGTGCAGAACAGACCCGTCCTGAATGTTCGTTTCTGGCCCTATCGTGATCAACTCATTGTCGCCGCGGATAACCGCATTGAACCAGACGCTGGCATTTTCCATGAGTTTCACGTTGCCTATCACCGACGCATTGTCAGCCACGAACTGTCCCTCACCCTCGAGTTCCGGCGTTCGGTCATTCAACTGGTAAAACATTCTCAGCCTCCTTCAGGCGGTTCGAGCAGGTCAATTCCGGCATCGTACACAGCGTTCAGGAAATCGACCAGAACCACTGCCGAAAGCCCCCAGATCTCGTAGCGCTCCCACCGGTAGCAGGGCACATAAAACGTATGATTAAGGAAATTCAGAGGGTCTGTCCGTTCCCGTCGATCTTCAAGAAAAAAAGAGAGAGGCACGCGGAATACACTTTCAATCTCATCAGGATTCGGCTCCAGAGGATGATCCCCGGGAATCACACCGACGTACGGAGTTACGAGAATTCCGTAGCGGGACATCACCTGGCTGAGAGGTGCAATAATCTGAACCTGGTCCGGCGGCAGCCCGATTTCTTCGTGGGTTTCACGCAGCGCGGTGGCTGCCAGAGAGGGGTCGCCCGGGTCGCGTTTACCGCCGGGGTAAGCCACCTGCCCGCGATGAGTGCTCAGATTTTCAGACCTGAGCGTAAAAATCATTTCCGGGTTTCGGTGATCATCGGTTACCGGAACCAGTATCCCGGCCTCGGGATAATCCAGCGCCAGCTGCCGCGGCGCGTAGCCGGCAAGGCGCTCGGCAAGTAAATCACGCAATGTTCATCTCCAGGATACAAACGGAGGTTGGATGAGACAGAGGCAGCCGGGATCGTTAAACTGACTACCACACCAATTTCAGTATACGGGGAAAATCATGAAGTACTGCAGCACATGCGGCCAGCCGGTTGAACAACGCATCCCCGAAGGCGATAACCGTCACCGCTATGTCTGTGTCAGCTGCGATACCATACATTACCAGAACCCGCGCATTGTCGCCGGGACGGTCCCCGTTTGGGAGGGCCAGATATTGCTATGCCGTAGAGCTATCGAACCGCGATATGGTTACTGGACGCTACCCGCCGGATTCATGGAAAACGCAGAAACAACGATCGAGGCCGCTGAACGTGAAACTCTGGAAGAGGCTCTCGCCGAAGTAAATATCGAGGGACTCTACTCGATAATCGACGTTCCGCACATCAATCAGGTTCATATGTTCTACCGGGCCACACTTAAGGACGGACAATTCGGAGCCGGTGAAGAGTCTCTGGAATCCAGACTTTTCGGCCTGGACGAGATCCCCTGGGAGGAGATCTCCTTTCCAACTGTGAAGCGAACTCTGGAGCTGTTCCTGGCCGACTACAGGCGCGAATCATTCGGGGTCCATGTGAGCGACATCCGCCACCCCATGGCAAAAGACCGCAAATAAAGCCGCCTACTACAACTCCTCCATCCGATAGACTTCGTAAGCGGGCTCTTCATAAGGATGGGCCCGCTTGAGCGCTGCAAGGGCAGCCCGTATCAGCTCGTCAGCACAAACCAGCTCAACCTTGTACTCATCCACCGCTTCAATCTCACCGGCTTTTCCAAGATAAGGATCGCTTCCTTCAAGCGGACGAAATTGCCCCCTTCCGAGACATTGCCAGGCACAGCAATCGTAATCACCGATACGACCAGCTCCAGCATCAAACAGTGCCTGCTTGGTTTGTTCAACATGAGTCTTCGGAACGAAATAACACATCTTGTACATCGAAAATCCTCCCTGGGATCGGATATTTTTTGTACAGATTAATAGCTTAGACACTTACCCACAGAATCTGTGGATAACTCTGGGGAAAGTTTTTGGGAACAGCCCCATAAACCCCGTAATCACTGCACTTTCGTTAAATTGGCGACAAAATCACCTGATTCATTTATTCTATATTTTTCAATAGGTTATAACTTTTGCGCAAAAGTTGAACCGATTTCCCGGTCTTTGTTCACAGAACAAACAAGAAGGCACCAGCAATGTGCATAAAAATACTGAGTCAAGGGAATTTTTGCCATTTTCTCCGAATTTTTCCCTTGAAAAACGCCCAAAAACGGGGCAACCAATAAAAAAGCCGGCTTTGGAGAAAACGCTCATGCTGAGCGTGCCCAAAACCGGCTCTTTCCTGGCGCGGAAAATTAACCGAACCAGCGCCTCGCATTCCGGAACATGCGAATCCAGGAACCGTCTTCCTGCCATTCTGACGGACGCCAGGAATGCTGAACAGCCCGGAACACCCGTTCAGGATGCGGCATCATGATAGTGACCCTGCCGTCGCGAG
>JAWWAT010000379.1:0-3771 GCA_033721635.1 Marinobacter sp.
AGGCCTGGCCATCTCTACCCGATTCGAGGCACAGATCAGCGGCCTGAACATGGCCCAGCGAAATGCCAACGACGGCATCTCGCTGGCCCAGACTGCTGAAGGTGCCCTGGATGAAGTCACCAATAACCTGCAGCGCATCCGTGAACTCGCCGTTCAGTCGGCCAACGCTACAAACAGTACGTCCGACCGCCAGGCACTGAACCAGGAAGTGCAACAGCGGATCGCAGAAATAAACCGCATTGCCAGCCAGACCAGCTTTAACGGGCTGAAGGTTCTTGATGGCACTTTCGGCGAGCAAACCTTTCAGGTAGGCGCTAATGCGGGTGAAACTATCGGCGTCAGCGGGCTGGATTCCAGAGGTTCACAAATTGGTTCTGTAATCCAGGGCACGCCCGGCATTTCGGATATTACTGCAGGCTACGAAGCTGTCGAGACCAGCTCAACAACCCTCCAGTCTACCCTCACGTTTCCGATTACAACGTCAGGCACAGATGACACCGTGACAATCAACGGTTCGGCAGTTACCTTACCAGCCGGCACGTACAGCACAGCCGCGGATCTGGCTGATGCCATTCAGAGTGAGATCACTACTGCTGTTGATGGCGGCGATACGGACCTTACGGGCGTTTCGGTGAGCGCGAACGATGCCGGTGAGCTCGTCTTTTCCAACACCAGAAACGAAGCGTTTACTGCGGTATTCAGCATTGAAGACGACACTGCACCAGCTACCTACGCGGAAACTGTCAACGTTGCCATTGCGGACACTCCGATAACTCTGGAAGAGTATTTCGACTCCGGCCAGACAGCGACTTTCGACGTGGACATCAATGGCCTGGAGTTTTCAATCGCTGACGCAACCTCATTGAATGATGTCGTGTCCCAGGTAAATGCCCGAACAGTGGACACAGGCATCCGGGCCAACCTCAATTCAGACAATGACGAAATCACCTTCTCGTCTCAGTTTGGTGAGCCGTTCGAAATATCACTGACCAGCCCTGACCTGCTGGCCGACGATGGTGTTACACCACGCATTAACGAAACTTATACCGCCACCATTGCCGACAATACAGTAGCCGTCAACGATCTTGCTATCGACACCCGGGAGGGCGCGGAACAAGCATTGGTAGCCGTTGACTACGCCTTCGACAAAATCAACGGCTTCCGCGCAGAACTGGGTGCAGTCCAGAACCGCTTCGAGTCCACCATTGCCAACCTGAGCACCACCTCGGAGAACCTATCGGCCTCCAACAGCCGAATCCGCGATGCGGACTTCGCGGCCGAAACCGCCGAGCTGGCCCGCACCCAGGTGCTGCAATCTGCCGGCCTGTCCGTGCTTGCACAGGCAAACGCAAGGCCACAGCAGGTATTGCAGTTGTTGCAGGGTTAAACGCCAGCATCAACTAGATAGGTAAAACATACGGCCGGGCTTAAAGCCCGGCCGTTTTCGTTCGGAAGCTTAATCGGCCCGGGGGTGGAGGTTCCTTTTCTGCCAGAAAAAGGTGTCTGAGCGAAGCGAGTTCTTTTTCCAAAGAAAAGGAACCCCCACCTCCGGGCCAGCCCCAAAAGGCCAGAAACTGGCACACCTTTCGCACTATCACTTTCAAAGCACTGCAAAACGTCAAAAAACTGCAGACCATTGCCGCTCGGTTGCCGCGGCGGGGTTTTACGAGGTGTCCCATGCAAGCACAGTACAACGTTCACGCTACCGAAGCACAAAAGGCTCATATCGCACGGCTTCTGCTGCAGGCGAATCTGGCCTATGGCGAGTCCAACAGCCCCGTGCCCCTGGTACAGCGGGTCAAAGCACGGTACGAGTGCCGCGAATACCTGAACGAAGTGCTGGCGCAAGAACCCGGCAATGCAGGGGCTCTCGGCTTGCTGGGACGGGTAGAAATGGACGAAGGGGCGCTGGAGAAAGCCCACACCCTGTTCACAGACAGCCTCAGCCAGGACCCTGCCCAACCCCAGCAGTTTACTAACCTGGGCTACTGGGCCATCAAATCAGAACGCCCCGCCCTGGCGGAGCAGTATTTCATCCAGGCACTTGAAATGGACCGGCAATCCGCCGCCGCTTTCTGCGGTGTTGCCCATGCCAAGCGCCTTCAGGGCCAGTTCGATGTCGCCTACCTGCATTACCGTAAACTGCTGGAAATGGGGCTGGAATGGCCCTCCATCTACAGCGGCATGCTGACCTGCGCCGAAAGCCTGGATGTTCAGAATGCGGATGCCAGGCTGGCCCGGGACGCCATCCTGCTGTTACGCCATGATGGCCTGCCCCACCAGGAAATCGGTCGTTTCGTGGCGGCCATCATTCGCCAACAGTATGACCTTGAGAATCCAAACGCCCAGGTGGCCCTGGACGCCGCCAGCGAAGACGAGTTGCTGATTCTAGCCCTGGAAAAAACCCTGATGCCAGACCCGGCTGTGGAAGAACTGGTTACTCTGCTCCGCCGCGCCATTGTGGCCGAGGTGGCACAGACGGTTGAACTGAGGGACGAGCTTCAACCATTGGCGTTGGCCCTTGCTGTCTATGCTGACCGCACCGGCTACGCGCTGACTGCCGAAGACGATGAAGAACGCCTGATCTCCGCCATCAATGAAAGCATCTGTGCGCAACTGGCCATGGGCGAGGAACAGGACGGCATGATCGGCTCACTGATCCTCAGTGCCATGTATGGGGCCATGTTCCACCAGAGGTTTGCGGTGCAGCTTGGCCGCTGGAACCTGGTGGACTGGCCTGTGGCACTCCAGCCGGTGATCGCGACGAGCTACTACAATCGCACCACCGAAGAAGCTATCAAACAGAATTTTGACGAAAAAGCAGAAGAACTCTGCCTGGAAAAAACCGACGTACCTCAGGCCTGGCCGAGTTGGTCAAAGCTCGCCTACCGTTCCGAGTCCAGCCTGAAAGCCACGATGGCCACAGAACTGGGCATGAACACCGAACCACTACCGGCTACCCTGCGTATCATGGTGTGCGGCGCCCAGTCTGGCCAGCGCGCCATGGAGCTGGCTCACTACCTGAACGATGTAGAAGTGATTGCGGTAGACGAGTCCCTGGCCAATATTGCCAAAGCGACGCGGCTGGCCGGTGAGATGGGCATCAGCAACATCGTCTTCTGGCCCTGGTCCACCGCTCAACGGTTTGTGGCTGATGACCACAAAGTGCACTGGATCGAAGTCGGCCGCCTGCCCTCGGCGAAAATGACTGATGTTTCCCTGGCAGCCCTGGTCAGCTCCGCTACTGGTAATGGTGCCGTGGTGCATATGCATACCGCCGTCAATGAACAGACCGACGGCGATCAGCAGATCCGTCGCCTGATCGCCCAGCACAACCTCAAACCCACCCGCACTACCCTGCGCCAGCTTCGTAAAATGGTCCTGACCAACCGCCAGGACCCCATGTGGCAAGCGCTGGTATCAGAAACCGACTTCTACGGCCTGGGTGGCTGCCGGGACCGCTGGTTCCGCCAGCAGGATACTGCTCAGTTAAAGGAGCTGATGGCGCTGGTAAGTAATGAGGTGGAGTGGAAGCTGGTGAAGGCGCGGGATACTGATGGGCACAGCCTGGCGACGAAGCCGGTTCAGAAGCAGATCCAGGCGGAGGCGCTGGGGAGTGAGGTGCAGAGCCTGATGGGACAAGGGTTAAGTGTTTACTTTCAGCGGCGGCGGTGAGCTCCTTATAGGGCCTGGATGTCGGATTACGGCCCGTTGGGCGTAATCCGACAAAACCATTGCCCGCTACACATAAGGAATCAAAGACTCCCCATA
>JAWWAT010000380.1:0-3761 GCA_033721635.1 Marinobacter sp.
ATGGAGCGGGAGCCGCTGGATTTCGTTCAGTTGACCTATAACGTTCTGGATCGCGAGGTTGAGGATCGGTTGCTGCCACTGGCTCAAGAGAGGGGAATCGGGGTGATCGTTAACCGGCCGTTCCAGGGCGGTTCGCTGTTCCGTCGGTTCCAGTCGGAGCGGCTCCCGGATTGGGCGAGGGAGGTCGGCGTCGGTAACTGGGCGGAGTTTTTCCTCAAGTACATCATTTCCCACCCGGCCGTGACCTGCGCCATTCCGGCGACAAGCAAGGTTGAGCATATGAAGGAAAACATGGGGGCGCTCTATGGATCTCTGCCGAATGCCGATCAACGTGAGCGTATGGCGTCTTACGTGAGGTCTTTGTGAGTGGCGCGGATTGGCTGAGCTACTCGCTGCAGGATTTCGTGATGTTCGGGCCGCAGGTTTTTCTGCGGCTGTTTGTTCGGATCAACCAGGACCTCTGGCCCTGGCAGGTTCTGGCGGTAGTTGCTGCTATTGGCATTCCACTATTGCTTCTCAGGCAAAGCCGGGAGGCCCGGCGTTTGGCTGTTGGGCTGATGGCGGTTGCCTGGGCGGTCAGTGGCTATGGATTTCTGGTGGGCTATTTCGGCCCCATTAACTGGCCGGCCGCGTGGTTTGGCTGGGCCTTTGTGGCTCAAGGGGGTCTGCTTGCCGTCGCGATGCTTTTCGGTGGCAGCCAAGGAGGTGCGCTACCGACCGGCCGATTTGTTGCACTCTGGCTGCTTGTGGTGTGTGGTTTGCCCTGCTTGGCCGTGGCGGAGTCTGGCCAATGGCAGGCGGTTGCGCTGTTTGGCATCACGCCTGGCACCACCGCAGCGGCCGGTGCTCTGATCTTAGCTCTGTTAACCGGGCCCTGGCGGTGGCTTTACCTGCCGCTGCTGGTGTTGTGGAGCCTGTTTTCCGCGGCCATGTTCTGGGTACTGCAAACCTGGTGGTTGTTGGTCATCCCTGTGGCTACGCTGGTACTGGTGTTTGCGGGCTTTTTCTTCAATCCCAGGCCGGCGCGAAGTCAGGATTAGCAACGCGCTCGTTGCGATCCAACGCATCAATGGCTCGAATCTCTTCCTCACTCAACTCAACGTCCAGCGCATCGAGGTTAGCCTTCTGGTGTGCCGGGCGTGTGGAGGAGGGAATGGGTACAACGCCCCTGGACGCTAGCCAGGCGATTGCCACCTGGGCGGGGGACAGATTTCTCTCTCCGGCAATGCGCTGCAGCGTTTCATCCTCCATCACCTTGCCAACGGCCAGCGGCATATAGCCTGTCACGGTTATGCCGAGCTTCTGGGCGTGTTCGACAACCTTGCGGTTGGCCAGGAAGGGGTGCACTTCTACCTGATTGGTGAAAATAGGCGTATCGCCCAGAATCTCTTTTGCCTCGTCCATCTGGGCGCAGGTGAAGTTGGAAATGCCAATATGCTCCGCCAGGCCTTCGCGCTGGGCGTCCCTCAAGGCGCCAAGATATTCTTTCATGGGCACTTCATCGCCGGGCGATGGCCAGTGAATCAGGGCCAGGTCTACGTGGTCGGTTTTCAGCCGTGCGAGGCTGTCGTGCAGGCTGTTGATCAGATCGCTGGCGTGTAGCTGGTCAAACCAGACCTTGGTGGTCAGAAAAATCTCCCGGCGTGGAATACCGCTGGAGGTGATGCCATCGCCAACTTCCGCTTCATTCTCGTACATCTGGGCAGTATCGATATGGCGATAGCCCAGGGACAGGGCGCTTTTGACGGCATCGCGGGCGTCATTGCCCTTGAGCCGGAAGGTTCCCATGCCGATCTTAGGAAGTGCGCTGAATGACATTGTGTCCTCCTTAGCGAATCGTGTGTTCTTAAAGTGGTGCCGGCACACTGGTTCTTCAAGTAGCCCACGGGTATCATCCGGCGTGAATTAAACAGTGAACCGAAGCAGTGAGGCCCGGAACATGTACACCGGTCGTTGCCTGTGTGGCGATATCAGTTTCGAATACGATGGCCCGCTGGGCCCGGTAGCCCTTTGCCATTGCAGCCAATGCCGGCGAGCCCACGGCAGCGCGTTCTCGGCCAGCGCGCCGGTGCAAAAGGTGCGGTTCCGGTTCGTATCCGGCGAAGACAGGATTGCCGAATTCGAATCACGTCCCGGTAAGTACCGGGGTTTCTGCAGCCGTTGCGGCAGCCAGCTCTACAGCCGCGTCGATGCGATTCCCGGGATTCTCCGTCTCAGAGTCGGCTGCATCAACGAACCCCTGGGCAAGGGGCCGGCCCAACATGTGTTCGTCGGTTCAAAGTCCGACTGGTTCGATATTACCGATGAACTGCCACAGTTCGAAAAAACCGAAAGAACCAACGATCCTCACTGAACCGGCACCATCCGGTAAACCTTGCCCCTCGGCGAATCCGTCAGCAACCAAAGGGCGCCGTCGGGACCCATCCGCACGTCGCGGATCCGTTCGCCGAGATCGGTCAACAGATCTTCCTCTTCCTTCACTTCCCCGTCCTGGATGCGCAGGCGAACCAGTTTGCGCATTTTGAGCGCACCGACAAACAGATCCCCCTGCCAGTCAGGAAACAGGTCTCCGGTATAGAACGCCATGCCCGAGGGTGCAATGGACGGATCCCAGTAATGCAGTGGCTGGGCCATGCCTTCCTTCTCGGTTTTGTCAGTAATGGGCAGGCCAGAATAATCGATGCCGTAGGTGATTGTCGGCCATCCGTAATCGGTTCCGGCCCGGATGATGTTGATTTCGTCGCCACCCCGCGGGCCGTGTTCGTGGCTCCAGATCTCGCCCGTCTCCGGGTGGATGGTCATGCCCTGGATATTGCGATTGCCCGTTGTGTAAAAGGTATCGTTGACGCCGCTGGTGTCGAGGAATGGATTGCCCGGCGCGGGGGCGCCGTCAGTGGTAATTCGGTGAACGCCTCCGGCATCGTCGCTGTTGTCCTGGGCGCGATCCATGTCGCCACGATCACCGACTGAAACATAGAGGTTGCCGTCCCGGTCGAATTCCATGCGGCCCGCGAAGTGTCGGCCGCCGCCGGAGCGGGGCAGGGCCTCAAAAATCACTTTGACGTCGGTGAGGCGATCATCATTCAACCGGGCGCGAGCTACCCGGGTTGTCATGCCTTCCCGGTTCCGGTGGGCGTAGCTCAGAAACAGCAGCTGATTCTGTTCAAAGGCCGGATGCAGAAGAACATCCAGCAGCCCGCCCTGGCCGGATACAACAAGCTCTGGTACTCCGCTGATGGGGGCGTTCATTAATGACCCGTTCCGAATCATTCGCAGCTGTCCTTCCCGTTCTGTCACCAGCATGGAGCCATCCGGAAGAAACGCCAGGCTCCAGGGGTGTTCCAGATCCTGTGCGACGGTTTCCAGAAGGAAATCTGCTTTGTCGGAGGAAAAGGTCTGGTTTGCCGTGCTGGAAACCGCAACCAGTAACAGGCTGCATGTCAGGGCGAGTTGTTTGAAGATACCCATTGGATCCTCCGTTCCTACCGGTGCCGTCTGAACATTCAGAGTAGCAGTTGAGGCGGGCTTCGCCGAGCGGCGGTCGCGTTACCAGGAGTATAGGGCTCTTGGTGGATTCCGGATCAGTGATCGACTGTTGCAAACAATAATGATTCGCAATAAAGTAAGGCCACATGGGGTCACGTCAAACGGGAGGAAAGGGCATGGCACCCGAACAGGAAATGATCGAAGGTTTGAAGCTTGCGGCAGGCGCCGGTGTGCTTATCGGCCTGGCTGCCATTGGCCTGGCGATGTCGTCCGCC
>JAWWAT010000381.1:0-3761 GCA_033721635.1 Marinobacter sp.
ATCCAGGACCGGAAGCGCGGGTCAATCGGGTTGGCGTAAAACTCGTTGGTGTCGATGAAGTCGTAGAGTTTGCGGGCTTTGCGCAGGTTGATCTCGCCCATCGCCTTCACACCGCCCTGATCTTTCAACCACTTGAACACCAGGCCGGCCAGATACCAGGAGTAAGTAGCCGGGGTGTTGTACATGGAAGCATTATCCGCAATCACCTGATAGTTCATCATGGTCGGAGTCTCCTTTCGGGCCTTGCCCAGGAGATCCTTGTGAATAATGACAACCACCAATCCTGAGGGACCGATATTCTTCTGGGCACCAGCATAGATCACGCCGAACCTGGAGACGTCCACCGGCCTTGAGAGCATTGATGAGGACATGTCGGCAACCAACGGCACGCTCGCACTCTCTGGAACAAAATCGAATTCCAGGCCACCAATGGTCTCGTTCGGCGTGTAATGCAGATACGCCGCATCGGCACTGGTCTGCCAGGAAGACTGATCCGGAATCGTGGTAAAGCCACTGTCTTCCGAACTTGCCACCACGTTCACCTTGCCATAGCGACTGGCCTCGGCGATGGCCTTCTTCGACCAGATGCCGGTGTTCACGTAGTCAGCGGAGCCTTTCTCGCCCAGCAGATTCAGGGGAATGGTGGAAAACTGGCTGGACGCTCCGCCCTGCATGAACAGAACGGCGTAGTCGTCGGACACGCCGGCCAGTTCACGCAGATCTTGTTCAGCAGTCTCGGCAATCTGGACAAACTCGTCGCTGCGATGGCTCATTTCCATCACCGACATGCCGGTACCGCGCCAGTCAAGCATTTCATCCCGCGCCTGACGAAGCACGCTTTCCGGCAAGGTGGCCGGACCTGCACAAAAGTTATAAGCCCTGCTCATGTTGCTGCTTTCTCTCAAGTCTTACTGAATCTGTCTCTGGCAAGTGCCGGCTTATTCTTCGCCGGCACTCTCGCCTTCCTCGCCGTCTTGCGGGCTCTCGTCGGCAACAATCGGATTGCCTTCGCTGTCGAGCTCTTCGTCGTCGGTTTCCGCGATCCGCTCAACGCCCACCAAGCGCTCGTCTTCCTGGCTCAGCTTGATCAGGCGAACACCCTGGGTGTTCCGGCTCAGAACCGACACTTCATCCGTGCGGGTGCGAACCAGCGTGCCCTTGTCAGAGATCAGCATCATTTCGTCGCCGTCGAACAGCTGTAGCGCGGTAACGAGATTACCGTTCCGCTCGGAGCACTGCATGGCGATAACACCCTGGCTGCCGCGGCTGTAAGTCGGGAACTCGTCAATGGCGGTCCGCTTGCCGTAACCGTTTTCAGAAGCGGTCAGGATAACCCCGCCCTCCTGCGGAATGATCAGCGACACCACATGGTGACCTTCCGGCATCTTGATACCGCGAACACCGCGGGCGGTACGGCTCATGGGACGAACGGCTTCTTCGTTGAAGCGCACCGCCTTGCCAGCGGTCGAGAACAGCATGACCTCGGCATCGCCTTTGGTAATGGCTGCACCGATCAGGGTATCGCCCTCATCCAGTGAGAGGGCAATGAGGCCGCTGCTACGCGGACGGGAGAAGTTCGGAAGCGGCGTTTTCTTGACCACGCCAGCAGAGGTGGCCATCAGCACGAACTGGTCTTCCGGATAATCCCGAACCGGCAGGAAGGTGGTAATACGCTCACCCTCATCAAGCGGAAGGATATTCACCATGGGCCGACCGCGGGAGGCGCGGCTGGCGCGCGGAATCTCGAACACCCGCAACCAGTAAACCTTGCCACGGTTGGAGAAACACAGAATCGTGTCGTGGGAGTTGGCAACCAGCAGCTTCTCAACGAAGTCTTCATCCTTCATGGAGGTTGCCGCCTTGCCGCGACCACCACGACGCTGGGCCTGGTAGTCTTCCACGGCCTGGGTCTTGGCGTAACCACTGTGGGAGATAGTCACCACCAGGTCTTCTTCATCAATCAGGTCGGCGATGGTCAGGTCGCGACGGGAGCTGGTAATTTCGGTGCGACGCTCGTCACCAAACTCGGTAACGATCGCTTCCAGCTCTTCCCGGATCACCTGGAGCAGCCGCTCGGGGTCGCCCAGGATGTCCAGCAGATCGGCGATCTTGTCGAGAATTTCCTTGTATTCGTTCTGGAGCTTCTCGGTTTCCAGACCGGTCAGGCGGTGCAGACGCAGATCCAGAATCGCCTGGGCCTGTTCCGGGGACAGATGGTACAGCCCCTCACGCAGGCCATAGATTTCCGGCAGGTCATCCGGACGGCAGGCGTCCTGGCCGGCGCGCTCCAGCATGGCCATCACATCGCCCGGGGACCAGCCCTTGGCAATCAGCTTTTCCTTGGCTTCAGCCGCGGATGGCGAGGCCTTGATCAGCTCGATAATCTCGTCGATGTTGGCCAGGGCAACCGTCAAACCTTCCAGAATGTGGCCACGCTCACGGGCTTTGCGCAGTTCGTAGATGGTCCGGCGGGTCACCACTTCACGGCGGTGACGAACGAACGCATCCAGCAGCTGCTTCAGGTTCAGGGTTTTCGGCTCGCCATTGATCAGGCCAACCATGTTGATGCCGAATACGGTTTCAAGCTGGGTCTGGGCAAACAGGTTGTTGACCACAACGTCCGGATTTTCACCCCGACGCAGCTCGATCACCACACGGATACCTTCCTTGTTGGATTCATCCCGGAGCTCGGAGATGCCTTCAAGACGCTTCTCTTTAACCAGCTCCGCGATCTTCTCGATCAGGCGAGCCTTGTTCAGCTGGTAAGGCAGCTCGGTGATGATGATGGCATCGCGATTGGTCTTGTTGTCGTGCTCGATCTCGTGACGGGCACGGATATAAATGCGGCCGCGGCCAGTGCGGTAGGCCTCAACAATGCCGGCACGACCATTGATAATGCCCTCGGTCGGGAAATCCGGGCCCGGGATGAATTCCATCAGCTCATCGATGGTCAGATCCGGGTTATCGATCAGCGCCAGACAGCCACTCACGACTTCAGTCAGGTTATGGGGCGGAATGTTGGTGGCCATACCAACGGCAATACCGGAGGAACCATTCACCAGCAGGTTGGGTACACGGGTGGGCAGAACCTCGGGAATCCGCTCGGTGCCGTCGTAGTTATCAACGAAATCGACGGTCTCCTTGTCGAGGTCCGCCAGCAGGGAGTGGGCGATCTTCTCCATGCGAATTTCGGTATAACGCATGGCTGCCGCGTTATCACCGTCGATGGAACCAAAGTTACCCTGGCCGTCGACCAGCGGATACCGCAGAGAGAACGGCTGGGCCATACGTACGATGGTGTCGTATACCGCAGAGTCACCGTGGGGGTGGTATTTACCAATTACGTCACCCACGACACGGGCGGACTTCTTATAGGCCTTGTTCCAGTCGTTGTTCAGTTCGGACATGGCGAACAGAACCCGACGGTGAACCGGCTTGAGGCCGTCCCTCACGTCCGGAAGGGCCCGCCCGACGATCACGCTCATCGCGTAATCGAGGTAGGACTGTTTTAACTCGTCTTCAATATTGACCGGCAGGATCTCTTTGGCTAACTCACCCATCGAGAAAGGTTCCTTTGCGTTATCTGGAAGTCGTATCGGGGCCGTTTCCCAGCCCCATAGTTATTCTTCAACAAGCCGCCAAGTCTACCACAGTCACACCCTCTCAGGGGCAACTGTGAGGCAGCCTTAATCAAACACCACTGTCTTGTTTTCGTAGGTAATCACCCGGTCTTCGATGTGCGAACGCAGCCCCCTGGCCAG
>JAWWAT010000382.1:0-3746 GCA_033721635.1 Marinobacter sp.
AACAGCGCCTCAGACACGGCACCTATCGTGATTCCAACAATAGCCTGATTGGCAAGCTTCGCCAATTGCCCCGAGCCCACGGGTCCTATGCGCGTGCATTTGCCGAGCGCCTCAAAAACTGGTCGGGCGCGCTCGACATCCGCTTCCGAACCACCCGCCATGATACTCAGGCGAGCTTCCGCCGCACCCAGAGTACCCCCGGACACTGGCGCGTCGACATAGCCGGCACCCCGCTCCGCCGCCAGCTCAGCATGCTGCCGTGCCACAGAAGGCTGGATGGAGCTCATATCAATCACCAGCGCCCCCGGTTTCAGAGCTTCAAGAGCCCCCTGAGTGACCAGCACCTGCTCCACCACGTCGCTGTTCTCCAGCATGGTGATCACCACATCGGCATTGGCCACGGCTTCTGCTGGAGATTCGGCAATGGTTGCCTCAGATGAAAATGGCTCGCACTTGCTGGACGTGCGGTTCCACAAGGTCATCGGGAAACCCGCGTTCAGGAGGTTGCGGGTCATGGGCGCACCCATCAGGCCGATGCCAAGAAATGCGATATGAGGGAGTTTATCAGTCATTTTTCAGGCCTTTGCACAAAGGTTCGAGAAGGGATTGGGTGGGCCCAAGGTAAAGTTACCGATTATACAAACAAAAACGCCACCAACCGGAACCGGTGGTGGCGTTTTAACGACTCAGTCGCGGGCTTCGGCCGTCTGTTCAGGCCGCCTCGACCATCTGCATGCGAATCTTCTTCATCGCATTCTTCTCAAGCTGCCGGATCCGTTCCGCTGACACCCCGTACTTGTCCGCCAACTCATGCAGCGTCGATTTGCTCTCGGACAACCAGCGTTCCCGCAGAATATCCTGGCTGCGCTCATCCAGCTGCTCCAGAGCCAGCATCAACCGACCATTGGAATCGTCGGACCAATCGGCGTTTTCCAGTTGGGTTGCCGGGTTGCTGCGAGCGTCTTCCAGATAATACGCCGGCGCCTGATAGGCGTTGTCGTCATCATCGTCCTGCGGACCGTCAAAGGCGGTATCCTGAGAGGCCAGACGGCCTTCCATTTCCCGCACAACCTTGGGCTCAACGCCCAGATCCTCTGCAACCGCATTCAGCTCATCATGGCTGAGCCATGCAAGCTTCTTCTTCTGGCTGCGCAGATTAAAGAACAGCTTACGCTGCGCTTTGGTGGTCGCTACTTTCACAATCCGCCAGTTGCGCAGGATAAATTCGTGAATCTCTGCCTTGATCCAATGCACCGCAAAGGACACAAGGCGCACACCATATTCCGGGTTGAAACGCTTGACCGCTTTCATCAGCCCAACGTTACCTTCCTGGATCAGGTCTGCCTGCGCCAGCCCATAACCGGAATAGCTCCGGGCAATATGAATCACAAAGCGAAGGTGAGACATAACCAGCTGACGGGCGGCTTCCACATCGCCTTCGTAGTGGAGCCGTTCAGCCAGCTCCTTTTCTTCATCTACTGTAAGTACCGGGATGCGGCTCGCAGCCTGAATATAAGACTCGAGATTCTGACCCGGAACCAGTCTGTCAACCAGTTGTAAACTCGTACCCATGCTCTAACCTCCGAACCCAACGGCCCGTAAATATATCAATTACTTTTTAGACCGCCAAGAACTTTGATAGTTCCCGAACTCTCCAGTAAAACGTTTTAAATCAACTATCTGGAAATTTCACTGTGGCTTCAACTAGAACCAACCTACGCTAATCGAAGCAGTTTCTTCAATACGCTTTTCCCGCTATCCGGATCACCCGCCTCCGGCAATATCGCCCGGCTCCATGTCATCCAGATGACGCTTCACAGCGACCCAGGCGCCTAGCCAGCCTAGCAGCATCGCAACAATTATCAACGCCAGCGCACCATCAAACTGCAAACCGTCGAGGGAAAAGTCACTTCGGTACAGTCCTGCCAGCCGCTCTATAGGCCCGCTGAGCCACCACAGGGACAACTGCAACAGAATCAGCGCCACAATCCCACCGCCAAGCCCGAACCAGGCGCCGGTGTACAGAAAAGGCCTGCGAACAAAGCTGTCCGTTCCACCCACCAGTTTGGCAACCAGGATTTCGTCCCGGCGGCTCTCGATCGACAGACGCACGGTGTTGCCGATCACCAGGACGACTGCAGCAGCCAGCAGGATCGCCAACGCCCAGACGGCACGAGCCAGAA
Source organism: Marinobacter sp. (assembly GCA_033721635.1). Lineage (GTDB taxonomy): Bacteria > Pseudomonadota > Gammaproteobacteria > Pseudomonadales > Oleiphilaceae > Marinobacter. The sequence continues at coordinate 2,184 of JAWWAT010000382.1, forward strand.
GATCGGTCATGGCGTTCAGGCGTTGCAACCAGCCCAGATCCACCTGAACCCGTTCCACACCTTCCATGCTCTCGATGAACCGTACCAGACCCTCGACACCCTCAGTGGACCGCGCGCCCTCCTCCGGGGTAATCAGCAGGGTATGTGGCAGCGGGTTATCTTCGAGATAATCCAGGGCATCTTCCAGCCCCGATGAGGCCCGAAATTCGGCCAGGGCCTGGTCCCGATCAACCAGCTCCACGCCAGCGACCCGGCCGTCTCCGGCAATCTCGCCGCTGAGCACCTGTGCCCGCTCAAGCGGCACGTTTAGCTCGATGTAGGCGGTCACCCGGGCACTGCTCTCCCAGCCAGCGCTGACGCCCTGAAGGCTGGTCAGCAGCAACAGCAGCGCCACTGGCAAGGCCAGGGCAACCCCCATCACTGTCCAGGTCATCAGACTGGCCACCGGATTACGCCAGAGACGGCGGGCGCTATCCTCGGCAACCTTGCGATGATGGGTGAAATAGCTTTCAGCCTGCTCGCGCCAGGGCGAACGGGCTTTGTTGGCACCCCGGGAGGGCTGTGTTTTTTTGCGCGAATCAGCGGCCACTGGCACCTCCGCCAAGGACCGAGGCGCCGCCGGTAACCAGACGGCCATGATCAAGCTTCAGCGTTCGCCGGCCCATCTCGTTGATCAGGGCAATGTCGTGGGTCGCGATCAATACGGTAACGCCCACCTGGCTGAACTGCCCGAACAAATTCATGATGTCAGCCGACAGTGCCGGGTCCAGGTTACCTGTCGGCTCATCCGCCAGCAGCACCGGGGGTTTGTTGACCACGGCCCGGGCAATACCGACTCGCTGCTGCTCCCCCCCGGATAGCTGCATCGGGTTCATTTTTTCCTTCTGGAGCAGGCCCACCTTGTCCAGGGCAGCCCGCACACGGCGGCCCGTGTCTCTGGGCGAGGCGCCCATGACTTCCAGTGGCATGGCGACGTTGTCGAACACGGTGCGGTCAAACAGCAGCTGGTGGTTCTGGAAGACAACGCCAATATGTCGGCGAATGTAGGGGATCTGACGACGGGGGAGGCGGTTCAAAACCTGCCCCCCAACCACCACCTCGCCGGCACTCGGGCGCTCCATCACCATGATCAGCTTCAGCAAGGTACTCTTGCCGGCGCCGGAATGGCCGGTCAGGAACGCCAGCTCGCCACGTTCCAGGCCAAAGTTGACCTGTCGCAGAGCGGTGTGATCACTGTCATAACGCTTGGTGACCTGGCGAAACTCAATCATGGGCGGCTTCCGCGCGGCTGGATTCCGGGCTATTCGTCAAACAGGGCGTCCACAAAGGTCTCGGCATCAAAGCTGCGCAGGTCGTCCACCTGCTCACCAACACCAATAAACCGGATGGGCAACTGCAACTGACGGGCGATGGCAAACACGATACCGCCTTTGGCCGTGCCGTCCAGTTTCGTTAACGTAATGCCCGTCACGCCGACGGCCTGCTGAAACACCTGGGCCTGGCTCAGAGCGTTCTGGCCCGTGCCCGCATCCAGCACCAGCATGACTTCGTGGGGCGCGGAGT
>JAWWAT010000383.1:0-3745 GCA_033721635.1 Marinobacter sp.
GACCCGCTCACCGGTATCAAGAACCGGCGCTCAATGGATCAGGAGCTGGATCTTGCGGCCGCCAATGCCGAGCGCACCGGATTGCCCTACGCCCTGGTTCTGCTGGATATCGATCATTTCAAGAAGATCAACGATGAGCATGGTCATGGTGTCGGCGATGACGTTCTAACAGACCTGGTTGCACTGCTTAAACAGAACACGCGTAAATCAGACCAGTTGTTCCGCTACGGCGGTGAGGAATTTGTGTTGCTGCTACCGGGGGTTGATGGCGTTGGTCTCAAGGCCGTGATGAACAATCTGCAACAGGTATTGCGCAAATACATGAAGCATCCCGGTGGTTCGGTTACCTCCTCATTCGGTGTCGCACTGCTCAGGCATGGAGAGAGCGTTGAGAGCTGGCTGGCCCGGGCCGATGCCGCACTGTATGAAGCCAAGGAAACCGGACGGGACCGGATCGTATTTGCGGATCTTCAGGAGGGGCTGGAACCTGCAGCTGATACCGCCTGACCGCCATCCGGGGCGTAAAGGAAGAGCCGCCAGCCCAACAGAATGCTGGCAGATGCCAACCCGCCAGTGAGGCCCACCCAGAAGCCGGCGGCGCCCATGGCCGGCACCAGCCAGTCGGTGAAGGTCAGCAGATACCCCAGGGGCATGCCCACGCCCCAGAATGAAAACAGCATGATAAACATCGGAATGCGGGTGTCTTTGTAACCGCGCAGCGCGCTGATGCAGGTTACCTGGATAACGTCGGCAATCTGGAACAGGGCCGCGAACATCAAAAGCCTTACGGTGACTGCCTGAACCTCGGAATCGCTGGTGTAGAGTGCTGCGATCTCCCCGGAGAACACGAACAACAGTATTGCAAAAACCAGTGCTGTGGCGGCTGCGAGAATCAGCGAGCTGCGTGAGATCAGTCGTGCAGTGGCTGGTGCCCGCGCACCCATCAGGAAGCTGACTCGCAGCGTCAGTGCCATGCCTATGCTCAGTGGCAGCATGAACAGCAAAGACACCACATTCAGCGCTATTTGATGGCCGGCCACCACGACCGGACCAAGGGGTGCCAGAAACAGTGCAATGACCGAGAACAGGCTGGCCTCGACAAAGATGGTGAAGCCGATGGGCACGCCGATGCCGAGAATGTAGCGCATGCCTGCCAGGTCCGGCTTCACCCAATCGGCAATCAGGTGGAACTGACGGTAAACCCGGCTTCGATTCAGGTACACGAGCAGTGCCGCTGCCGCGACACCGTTGGAAATGGATGTGGCCCAGCCGCAGCCAACACCTCCAAACGCCGGCAGTCCCAGTTTGCCGTAGATAAAGATGTAGTTCATCGGAAGGTTGATCAGCGTGCTGAGCACAGAGAACGCCATGATCACGCGGGTGTGCCCGAGGCCATCGGTCAGGCCCCGTAGTGCCGTCATTAACAGCAGCGCCGGGATGCCCCAGGCGAAGGCGTTCAGGTATCCCTGGGTAATGCGTGCAGTATTGGCTTCCAGGTTCAGAAGCGCCAGCACCGGGTGCACGTGGGTCAGCAGCCCGATCATGATCACGGATCCGGCTGCGGCCAGGTACAGCCCCTGCCAGGTCGCAGGCATGATTTTTTCAACTTCCCGGGCCCCGTTGTAGCCGGAAACAATGGGCTGAAGTGCCCCCAGCATGCCCATGAAAAACAGGAACAGGGGCATCCACAGGCTGCTACCAATACCCACGGCCGCAAGATCCTCGGCACTCGCGTGGCCGGCCATGATGGTATCGATCACGCCGTTGGCCATCTGGGCCAGTTGTGCGATCAGGATCGGCCCGCCCAGAATGGCGAGGGTTCGCCATTCGGTGAGCGTTCGGGCTACGAGCGGCTGCCGAAGTTCCGGTAATGGCTGGTGGGTTTCATCCATGGGGTGCTATCCGGTGTTTCTGCACTGCAAGTTTCTCCCAAAACCGTTAAAGTACGCGCCTTGATCACAATAGATGGCAGTGGCGATGGGACTTCTGGTTTTTGTTACCGTTCTGTGGGCGTTTTCTTTCAGTCTGATCGGCGAATTTCTGGCCGGCCAGGTGGACAGCGATTTTGCGGTGCTCAGCCGTGTGCTGCTCGGTGCCCTGGTCTTTCTGCCGTTCACCCGTTGGCGCGGTGTGGCTTCCGGACAAAAGCTGGGCATCCTGGTAACCGGCATGTTGCAGTTCGGTATTACCTACCTCTGCCTTTACCGCTCGTTCAGCTACCTGACTGTCCCGGAAGTGCTGCTGTTCACGATTTTCACCCCGCTGTATGTGACCCTGCTGGATGACGCCCTGTTCCGCCGCTTTTCACCGGTGGCGCTTCTGGCTGCAGCCATCGCAACTGTCGGGGCGGGTATCATACGCTACGATGGCCTCAGTGAGGACTTCATCACCGGCTTTCTGTTGCTCCAGGTGGCGAATTTTACCTTTGCCGCCGGCCAGGTGGGTTACAAGCATGTGATGCAACGCTATGCCACCGACATGCCTGCCTACCGCACCTTCGGTTATTTCTTCTTCGGTGCCCTGATCATTGCGCTGCCATCCTTCCTGGTATTCGGCAATGCCGACAAGCTGCCGACCACACCGGTGCAGTGGGGCATCCTGGCGTGGCTGGGGCTTGCTGCCTCTGGCCTGGGTCTGTTCCTTTGGAATCGCGGTGCCTGCGTGGTTGATGCCGGCACCCTGGCCATCATGAATAATGCCCTTGTGCCTGCGGGCCTGATCGTGAACCTGCTGATCTGGAACCGCGATGCCGATTTACTGAGGCTGGCAATTGGCGGTGGTGTGATTGCTCTCTCCCTCTGGGTCAATGCCCGTTTCCATCCCCGGGCCAGGTTGGCCGCTGTAACATAAGTAACTGCACGGACTAAGGTTCCGAGGAAAGCTGCCGTTACATTCCCCATACGCAGGGTAACCTTTGATGAATATCAATGATGTTCATCGGAGCTTACCCTTGTTTGCCCATATTTATTTCCGTGGTCAGCTCCTAGTCAGAAGGTCTGTTTATGCGCAAGAATCTCCCGGTCACCCAGCGTGAAATCAAAATGCGTAAAGGCGGGCGTTTGATTACCACCACGGACATGAAAGGGGTGATCACTTACTGCAACGAAGAGTTCGTGGAAATCAGCGGCTTTTCACGTGAAGAACTGGTTGGCCAGGCCCACAACATTATCCGCCATCCGGACATGCCCCAGGCCGTGTTCAAGGATATGTGGGATTACCTGAAGGCCGGCAAGGCCTGGATGGGTGTCGTGAAGAACCGGGCCAAGAGCGGCGACCATTACTGGGTCAGCGCCTACGTCACGCCGATTCGTGAGAACGGCCAGATGGTGGGCTACGAGTCCGTGCGGGTCGAGCCGACCCGCGAGCAGATTGCCCGTGCCGAGCGGCTGTACGGCAAGATCTCTGCCGGAAAAATGACCTCATCTTTCAGCAACCGTGCCTTGTCGATGCTTCGCTCCGGCTGGCCGTTCCTGGTGTCGCTGGTGCTTAGCCTCGGTGCCCTCCAGATCAACCAGCCCTGGTTGGCCGCAGGCCTGATTGTGATCGGTCATGCCCTGGGCTTCGGCCTGGTGTTCAATTCCCTGGCTGCCCGCTTGCGCAAGCTGCTGGATCTTCGCCCGGATGCCTTCCGGGATCCAATCGTTGCCCGTACCTACAGTGACGAGTGGGGTCTGTTCTCGCAGCTGTCGCTGTTGCTGGTCAGTGAAGAGGCCAGGGTTCGCACGGCTCTGGCGCGTATAGATGA
>JAWWAT010000384.1:0-3732 GCA_033721635.1 Marinobacter sp.
AGCGGGTAGTCCTCGCTGGCGACGGTGAGCTGGTTGGGCCGGAGCGCTGGCGCATTGCCTTCCGAGATGGCCAGAAGCTTGCTGTCCCGAACCGAGGCCAGACCGGAGAAGCCAATGCCGGACGGATCCCGGCTAACATCATCCGACAGCTGATCGTTGGATTCGTAGCGTTTGGCGTTGCTGTCCAGCTGGAACTGTTTCCCCAGAACCAGCGATTTGAAGGTGTCCCAGGTGCCGGAGCGGTCATCCCTGGCGTAAAGGTGGATCGGCCGGTCCGGACCGCCCAGCTCTGACCAGTTCCGGATCTGCCCGGAGAATACACGGCCCAAGGTCTCGATACTCATCTTGCTGACGGGGTTGGATGGATGTACCAGAATGGCCAGTCCATCAATGGCAATAACGTGTTCGCTCTCCGGCGCTGTCAGATCCGCCCGGGCCCGGAATTGCTCTGCCTCCTGAGGTTTTACCGGGCGGGAGGAGGCCCAGATATCGGCTTCGCCGGCGGCCAATGCCTTGAAGCCGGTGCTTGATCCGTGCGCGGCAACCAGCACTTCGGTCGCCCGGCTATTCACGGGCGCTCTAAGGATCTTTTCGTTTTCTACGCCTGTGCCTCTGGAAGCAACCTTTCCGCCGCCCTGTTCGGCCAGGTAACCAGTGACCAGCATTGGCGCTAGCGTAGCGCCAACGGTATTGGAGCCGTGAATTTCCAGGTCATAGGCCTGGGCCTGGAACGCCAGAAAAGTCGCCAGTAGCAGAGCCGATAGTGTTGCAGTCATCCGTGTTAGTTGCGGCATTTTTTGAAAAACCCTTACCAGACAGGTGGTTGAGAACCGAGAAGGATGCTTCAGAAATATGACAATCAGGTTTCACCAAACGGATGCCGTGGGGGTGAATGCGAGGGATCTGTAAAAAAGTGTTAAGCAGTCCGCGGAGTGCAAGGCCCGGCTGGCCTATAGTGGGAAATCCGCCGTAACAAAAATAAACACTGCGGGCAGAGGCACATCCATGGATGCCATCAGATCAGAAACGGGGCAGCCTCCTGTTGCTTGTCCTCCTCAGTCGCTTCCCCTGAAAAAGGTGTTGCTGGTTGATGACCACGCCCTGTTTTCCCAGGGTTTGGCCGGTCTTATCCAGCAGGAGGGATTGGCAGAATCGGTTATCGTAACAAGCTCCGTTGAGGGTGCCTCAAGTCTGTTGGCCCGCCAGAATGATTTGAAGCTTATCCTGCTTGATATTGCGCTTCAGGGCGAAACGGGGCTGGCCCTGTTGCCAAGGTTGGCATGCTACCGTGAGCCACCTCCGGTGGTCATTATTTCAAGCAGCGAAGACGAGGCGACCGTGCGGGCCGCACGGGCGGCCGGTGCCAGTGGTTTTCTGGCGAAATCCGCCGGTCGGTCGGCGTTGGTGAGCATGGTTCGGTCTGTGAGTCGCGGCGAGGGTTACTTTCCGGGTGGTGTTGAACCCGTGGCGCAGGATCTGTCGTTAACACCAAGGCAAATGGATGTGCTCCTTCTCCTCGCGCAGGGCTTCCCCAATAAACGCATCTGCCAGAGTCTGAATCTGACCGAACACACGGTGAAGACCCACCTCAAGGCGATTTTCACCCAGCTTGGTGTTCATAACCGGACTGAGTGCGTGAATCTGGCTCGTGCGCGCGGGTGGGTGTGACGGCCGCCGGAAGCTTCACCCAGAACACGGCACCCCGGCCGGGCTTGGTCTCCGCTCCACAGGTTCCCCGCATCAGTGCAACGAACTCCCTGACTATGGTAAGGCCCAGACCCAGGCCCGGGTAATCGGTTTGGCCCTGTCCTCTGACATAAGGAGAGAACAGAGTATCGTTCAACTCGGGTGGCAGGCCGGCTCCATTATCCGAGACCTCCAGCAACACCTGCGTGTCCATCCTGTGTGCAGACAGGCTAATAGCATTGCCACCGCTGTGTTGCACTGCATTGAACATCAGATTCTGTAGTGCCCGGGACAGCAGGGAAGGGTCCGCCATGACCACAAGGTTTCCCGCGCTATGGTCAATCTCGACGTGTACCTCACTGTTGCCCAGAGAATCAGCCAGTAGGTCACCTATGTCCCGGAAAATCGGCGCCAGAGGCGTCGGGCGGATATCGGCCTGCACCATGCCCTCGTTCAGTCTGGCGCTGTCGAAGACGGTACCCAGCAGGCGGCGAAGGTGTCGGATCATGTCCTTTAACTGCCTGGTGGCCGAGTTTGCCCCTGAGCCTTCTTTACCCGGCGACAGGCTTTCCAGCGTTATGTCGATCACGTTCAGTGGCTGACGCAGATCATGGCTGGCTGCGGTGATCAGGTCGGTTTTACGCCGACTTTCATCCCGGGCGGCCCGATGCAGTTGGTCCAGTAGCTGACGGTCCAGGAAGTGTGCGCGGTGGCGGTATTCGCTGGTCCAGGCTCCCACCATGCCGATAATGTTGGCCGTTGTCAGAAAGAACAGATTGGTTGCGATGGCAGACCCCGACATCCCGTTCCACAGCTCAACCATCAGGTAGCCGATCACCAGCACGAGGGAGACCAGTGACGCGCTGAAAAATGGCAGCCCCATGGCAAAGTATCCGAACATGAGCATCAGGATCATGCCCTCGTAGGGCAGAGGAAACGCAACCTGACGCGCCGCTGCGATGATCGCCACAACGCTCAGACCACCCAGCAGATAGGCGAGCGTATAAATGCGTTCAAAGGTACTGTCGGAGGGAGCCGGACGGTGAGCGAGCCACACCACTGCGGCAATGACCGGGCAGGTGATGGCGAGCCGGATGGATACCGTGACCTTTGCCAGTTCGGGCGGCAGGGTAAGTGCATCCATAATCGCGTAGACCAGAAACAGGATTAGCCCGGCCACCGAGACCGGGCGGGCCCTCTGCCGGATCAGGCCTGCCCGGGCTTGCCGGTATGCCTTTTCGAGGTCTGGCGCGAAACGCAGGTTGCGAAACCCGGCGATCTGCTGCTGTTCGATCTGCTCGGTCGTCATGGAGGTTTCCAGTGGCGGGCAAGTCTCTGGATTGTAGCTGGCCTTTACCTGCCCCTTCGGGAACCTGAGCACATTCTGGTCAGCCGCTGCCGAGCATTTTCAGCCGTGCCCAGGTCCTGTCCTGTTCCTGTGGGAAATGTTGCTCCAGCAAGGCTTCTCGCCGTTTCTCCAGATCGGCCTCGGCCAGCCCTGAGGAGTCCTCCCGGTCTACCGCTTCCCGGAAATCCTCAAAGCGTTGATCGAAATGTTCGCGCTGTTTCAGATAACTAACGACGCTCTCGACTCCATCCGTGTCGACGCCCAGTTCTGCCAATTGTCGTCCGGCTGCCTCCGGCGAAGAAGCTGTTTCAATGGCAGCGGTCCGGGCCCGTTGTTGTCGTGTGCTGGCATGAAGGTGTTGTTCGGTTTCTCTCAATTGCGCCGGAAGTTGGTTTCGGTGCCACTGAACGAGAGCCTGTTTGCCCTGCTCGCTAAGATCAGTCCGTTGCTGAATGGCGAGGGTCGCAAGTGTGTACTCGCTGTAGGCCTCTTCAAGCCCGAAGAAGGCCTGGTGTGCAGGAGAGCTGAAAGTGGTCGCGCGCAGACGCTTCAGCTGTGCCAGGGCGTCGCCCAGCGCAGCCAGCTGATAGGCGGGATCTCCTGTTCGGGCAGGATCGAGACGTGTTTGCATGACCTCCAGTGACGCCTGTTTGTAGGCGAGGTACTCATCCAGCAAAGCCAGCGCCTGAGTGGAGGCG
>JAWWAT010000385.1:0-3729 GCA_033721635.1 Marinobacter sp.
GGTGCCACGCAGGGAAACCAGCGACTCGGTGCCACCAAGAATGGTCATGAGGTCGCACAGGGCATCGTAGAATAGCGACGCACTAAGCTGTTTCTCCGGCTCGGTAACCCAGCGGCCAAGCTCGATGGAACGAAACTGGAAACGGCGGCGGACATCAAGAAAGGTAACAGGCGCCCCGGCACGATGATCCGGGCCCCGACGGTAAAAGGATCTGGACATGGCGCTATTGTACGATGAAAAGCAAGGTTGTCTTTCCGACATCGGGGTACAGCGTCAATACATCCGATTCTTCAGGATTCAGGTGTCCGAAGGCTCTGTAGAGACCAGGCACAGTCAGTGGGAAAGACGCGAGCGCGCTTGACGAGTGTAATAGTCGATCATGTAGGCGGAGGCGCTATCCATGGGCACATTACTCTCACGCACTTCCTCGAGAGCATCGGCAAAACGCCACTTATTCCATGACACCAGGTCTCGGGCTACCCAGCCGGCCAAAGACGGGTGCTCTCGTATAACCACACCGTAGCTCTCCAGGATACGGCCCCGCAGACCCGACGCCCCAGCACCTTGCACCGAAAGTGCTTTAAGGATCTCAAGGACCGTCTCTGGCTCGCGGTCAGAGTCGCCGAGATAGGCGGTTTCCAACCAGGCGATCGCCTCTTGCCTATCGATCTCAATCAGAGCGGTTGCCCACGCAGACAGATTCAACGTGTAATCCAATCGCGAAAGACTCGCCATGGCGGCGCGTATCTGCTTCTCGTCTTCCGGTTGGGCGTCCACTCCCAACAGCAGAATGTAAAGTGGATGCCACTTCAGATATTTCGGGTCGGCAAGAAATACTCGAAGCTGATCGCTGGGAACAAAGGAATCAGCTTTGCGAATGGTTTGGTAGGATGCCCGGCCGACTTCCAGGTAGGCGAGTTCGCGAATCGACCGCTCGGTGTCTGCCAGATACGGGAAAAAATACGTTGCCCGGGTTTCGCGACCAACACTCTCACGCCAGCGCGCCGCCTGTGCCAGGATGTCGCGGACCAGAGCCTCGTACCTCGGGCTGGCATAGTTCAAAGATCGCCAGCTCCCTGCCGATGGCTCAGAAGCTGACGTTCCCTGCGCCCAGAAACCTCTGGCTGATGGCGATTTCGCGCTGTTTAGGGCCAACACCACGGAGCGATCGGGATTCGCCGCCAAAAGCCGCCGCGTGCCGGTGTCGAGGAACAGATCGATCTCCGGCTCGGTGAGATCGCCTTTCAAGACCTCAACTGCGAGGTATGAGAAGGGTTTTCGGGGATTCTCCCGGGCCAGTACGACCACCTGCGCGTTGAGAAGATGGTCCGCGACCGTTGCTTCCGGAAACGGCAGACAGACCATGCAAGCCTGTGCGCGGCCTGCGAACAACGTCAGACAAGTGATTAGCAGGGCGCCAAGAGATAGCTTGGCTTCTTTCATCTGGACCATAGATTCCCACTCCCTTGGCGTTGAGCATAGCGGCGATCATAACTGGGCGCACCTGGAATTGATGGCGAATCATTGCTCCTCTCAACTTTATTGTAGGATGAAAAACCGGGCTGTTTTTCCGACATCGGGACAAACATCATTTGGCGGGATTGACCGGTTTTATGTGAATTATGACCGTCTGATTTTCCGCCGGCCTGTGCCACACTGCCAGGATCAATAATGACAATATCCGGACCGAGTGTTTGCCATGACCGACACCCAGACCCATTACCGCACCTGCAATATCTGTGAAGCCATGTGTGGCCTCGAAATCCAGCATCGGGGTAACGAGATCCTGTCCATCAAGGGCGATAACAATGATCCGTTCAGCCACGGCCATATCTGCCCGAAGGCCGTTGCACTGCAGGATTTCTACAACGACAAGGACCGCCTGAAAACGCCCATCAGGCGCACCGCCGACGGCTGGCAGGAAATCAGTTGGGAGGAAGCTTTTGAGGAAATCGCCTCCCGTTTCCGGGGTATCCAGCAGGAACATGGGCAGGATGCGGTCGGAGTGTATCTGGGCAATCCGAACGCCCATAACTTTGGCAATGCCATCATGCTGCCGCGGTTCTTCAAGGCCCTGGGCACCAATAACCGCTACAGCTCCGCATCCGCCGATCAGTTACCACACCACGTGGCCTCCAATTACATGCTCGGCGCCGGCATGCTGATTCCGGTACCGGACATCGACCACACAGATTTCATGCTGATCATCGGCGCCAACCCTATTGTTTCCAACGGCAGCCTGATGACCGCACCCGGGGTGGGCAAACGCCTAAAAGCTATACAGCAACGCGGTGGCAAGGTTGTGGTGGTTGATCCACGGCGCACCGAAACCGCGAAAAAGGCCGACCAGCACCTCTTCATTCGTCCGGAAACCGATGCCCTATTCATGCTGGCCATGGTCCATACCCTGTTCGAGGAACAGCTGGTTACCCTTGGCCACCTGGAAGACCGGATCGACGGGCTGGAGCAACTGGCCGAGGCCGTCAAACCCTATAGCCCGGAAACCGTCGCAGCAGCCTGTGGTATGACCGCAGAGGCCATCCGAGAGCTGGCCCGAAAGATGGCGGCCGCCAAAAGTGCCGTTTGCTACAGCCGCATGGGCGCCTCGACGCAGTCCTTCGGCGGCCTCTGCCAGTGGCTCAACAATGTATTGAACATTCTCACCGGCAACTTCGATAGCCGCGGTGGCGCCATGTTCCCCCAGCCGGCCTTTGATCTTGTCAGGGACAAAAAGGGCAAGCCGAGTTCCTATGGCCGTTACGAGTCCCGGGTGCGAAAACTGCCCTACTTCAACAACGAATTCCCCGTGGCCACCCTGGCCGATGAGATCCTGACCCCGGGCGAGGGCCAGATCCGCGCGATGATCACCATCGCCGGCAATCCCGTGCTCTCGGCGCCGGGCGGAGCCCGCCTGGAAGACGCCTTCGATGCCCTGGATTTCATGGTCTCGGTGGATATCTACCTGAACGAGACCACCCGCCATGCCGACATCATCCTGCCGGCCACGACCGGGCTGGAGGTGCCCCACTTTGATGTGTTCTTCAATTCCTTCGCCGTTCGCAACACCGCGAAATTCTCCGAACCGATGTTCGAAAAAGCGCCGAACCAGAAACACGACTGGGAAATTCTCCGGGACCTGGCCTTGCAGTTAACGGGCCTGGAAGACGACGGCGTAACGCCGGAGGCAATGCTGGATCTGGGCCTGAAACACGGTGCCTACGGGAAGGACGGCATGAGCCTGGAGACCCTGAAAGCCAACCCCCATGGTGTGGATCTGGGACCGCTTCAGCCCTGCCTGACGCAGCGCATCCAGACCGAGGACGGCAAGATCCGCATTGCCCCCGAGCTGTACCTGAAGGATCTGAAACGCCTGGATGCCTCGGGCCTGTTGCAGGCCAATCAGAACAGCGACTATCCGTTCACTTTGATCAGCCGCCGCCTGCCGCGGAGCCACAACACCTGGACCCAGAACTCCCACCGGCTGGTAAAAGGCAAGAACCCGTGCACTTTGCAGATGAACGCGTCAGATGCCCGCAAAATCGGGCTTGAAGGCGGACAGCTAGCCACGGTCACTTCGGTTTCCGGGAGCATCAACTTGCCGGTGGAAATCGACGACGATATGTTCGAGGGTGTGCTCAGCATGCCCCAGGGCTGGGGCCATAACCGGCCGGACACCGCCATGTCGATCGCCGAGGGACAACCCGGCGCGAGCATGAACGACGTTACCGA
>JAWWAT010000386.1:0-3728 GCA_033721635.1 Marinobacter sp.
CATGAGGTTTTACGCCGTAGCGCGCGGGCGCACTTCAGCGCGACCGAGTGTTGCGGCTGGTTAAATTGCAGGCCGGTTTAAAGCCACCGTCTGGCTTCAGCAATTATAGTCCTGATTCTTGCCGCAAGTGCCCGATGCCGGGGAACGCACAGATATAGGGTTTCACTCACCGGGTTAGAGAGACGATGCGCTCTGATGTGCTCACGCTTCTCGAAGGCTTCAACGGCATGGGCAGGCAGAACGGTAAATCCCAACCCCATACTTACCGGTTCCAGAATCAAACCAATCTGGTTTGAGAAGCCTTTCTTCGGAAACAGGTTGCTGTGCTGAAACTCGGGGTAATTGGCACCAAGAAGCAGACTGGCGTGATGACTGCCATCGGGGTGGTCGATAAATCCAAGGTTCATCAGCGTGTTCCAATCCGGTTCCTGGACGGTGGCCGGTGTTACCAACAGCAGCGATTCCTGCGCAACGGGCGTGCAGCTTACGTCGGCCAGCGTCGATCTCGACGTCATGAATCCGACATCAACAGCCGACCCGGCAATGGCAGTTTCCACATCGGGATTTGGCGCAAAGCGGTAATCGATAATCAGCTTCGGATGTTTGCTCTGAAGCGCCAACAGATGTGGATAGAGCTTCAGCCCGACACTGCCCGGGGACATGATCCGCACACTGCCTTCAAAGGGCGGGTCTTCTCCCACTGTCTGTTCAAGATTCGACAATGCGAAGAGGATGCTCTGCGCCTCGGTGTACAGCCTCTCTCCTGCACCGGATAGAGAAAACTGCTTGCCCTGCCTCACCAGCAATTCGGCACCCAGTTGCTCCTCGAGTTTACGCACATGCTGACTAACGCCCGACTGCGTCATGTGCAGGCGTTCAGCCGTACGGGTGAAATGACCGACTTCCACCAACGTGCAAAAGGTGCGCAACCAGGTCGTATTTATCATTAGATACCGTAATCTTTTCGAGAACGAATGATAATTTTACGTGATTAATCAGCGGATGTAACCTGCTCTCAGTCTCAACAGAGGAGAACAGGAAATGAGTAACGTTTACCCAAGAAATTTCTCGCACATCGGCATATCCGTGCCCGACCTTGAGCAAGCCGTAAAGTTCTACACAGAGGTGATGGGTTGGTACCTGATTATGGAACCAACCGAGATTGAGGAGGACGACAGCGCCATTGGAGAAATGTGCACCGATGTATTCGGAGCGGGCTGGGGCAGCTTCCGCATCGCTCACCTCTCAACGGGCGATCGAATTGGAGTAGAGCTTTTTCAGTTCAAGAACCAGACCAACCCGGAAAACAATTTCGAGTATTGGAAAACCGGGGTTTTTCACTTCTGTGTGCAAGACCCGAACGTAGAGGAACTGGCAGAGCGGATTGTGGCTGCGGGCGGTAAAAAGCGCATGGAGAAACCGCGCTACTATTACCCCGGCGAAAAGCCCTACCGCATGATTTACATGGAAGACCCGTTTGGCAACATCCTGGAAATTTACAGCCACAGTTACGAGTTGATATACAGTGCGGGGGCCTACCAATAAGTGCCCAGGTGTTTAAGGGAGACTTTCTGATGAGGAAAGTCTCCCTGATTCAATACCAGCCAGCATGCGCGGCTAAGCGGTCTATTGCTCCCCGACCCATTTCCCGTCAACATTAATGATCTTGCACGGATATTCAGCTTCGTGTCTTTTGTTATTTCTTTGGCAGTCTTTCAAAGAGTTCTCTATCGCGTACTTGATTGAGGTTCTGTTTGATTTCCAGGACCAGGCACCCACATCAGATTGCGCAAAAGCTTTGTGTTCGGTTGCATGAACATACCCCTCTCGGTACGACTTCAAGGCTTGATTCGTCATGAGCGAGTTCTCTCCAACAGCCTTTTGGTTAAAAGAGGATGCGACGATTTCGCCTGTACTTGTTGCTGTAGGGATGGGTTGTTCGTAGGTTGCACAACCAACCAGCAAAGCACTAACTACGATGAAGATTCCTGATCTCAAATCTGACTCCTTGATTTATGCCTTCGTTCACCATCACCGGTGGCAAAACCGGCCCGAAGCAGAGGTTTTGGTATCCGGTGCAAGGTCTGGTTATGCGTTCGCTCGGATAGCACGAACATCCTCGATATCCACTGGGCGTGAGAGCGCAGATTTATATTGAACCAAGTCGTCCTTTAACATAAGCGGAAGCTCAAGGCCCAGCAAATACACCGTCGCGTATCGCGAAAAATCGATGCTAAGCGGAACCCAGGTTTGCCTGTTTGCATCGAAAATTCGCGGACCGTCAGAGCTGCCCACCTCCACTTTGACACCTTCATACTTGAACTGGACGTAGGTCAGATCCCAGCCTTCCTCCTGGCGGTGAGCGGCGGCTTTGGATACAAATTCCTGGCCAGCCGCAACCACTGACGAAAAGTATTCACCAGGAACGAAAAGATCGATGTCATTCAGATCGCGCTCAGAACCATACCCCTTCGCTGCGAGCCCGCCACAGATCAGAAAGGGAATATTCCTATCCCTCAGTAACCCCACAATCCACCCGGCTGCAAAATGATGCACGCCTTCTCCTTTTGTGCGTAATGCCGAAGCACAGCGGCGACCCTGGAGTGGCTACGAAGAAGCCATGTAAAGGGCGTCCGGTGGACATCGGCCGCGTACTGCTGCGACTTGTCAAGGGCCAGGAGCACAACACCCTGCCCCTTGTTGAATTGGTGGGCACGGAACTGTGCCGTATGAACAATAGACACAGCAGTCTCCATGCTTTGGCTTCAGCAGACTACCGCAGGATTCACACTCGTAGAAATACTGGCAGGAATCAGTGGGCATAGTTTCGGTTTTCTCATGGCCGCATTTTGGGCATTTGATTGTCGATTCCAGAATGATATCTGCCATAACTATGCTCTGTTTGAGGGGGCCAATTCTCGCTCAAGCCCCATTTTCACTCGTTTTACATGGCGTAAAAACCAGCCGCAACCAGGTTCAACGCCATCATGATGAAATCTGTGATGAAGATGAAAAGCATCATGCCTTTAACCTGCCATACGCCGCCACCCCTGCGATTCTGAATCGCAATCGGCACATTAAAAATAAACTGTGAGCCATGAGCAATGGCGAAGACTAGCAAGAAGATAGCCCTTTGAGCATCGCTCGGAAACAGGTCCAGGTTGGTTAACAACAGGATATTGAAAACAGCAAAAGCGAAATTAAAACCACCGAGAAATCGGCCCGATTCGGCCAGAATATCAAAGACGGGTGTGTCCCTGTGTTCCCTGGGCACCATGATCTTCGCAAATATCCTGTGGCGAATTGAGAAGGCATGGAAGCCCATGGCAAACCATACCGTGTTAACCAACAAAATCATTTCCAGCATAAAAGTGTTTCCCTACCTTGTTCTTGCGATTGCCTGTATTGACGATTATCCCGATGCCCGGCTTGCGGAGGTGCGCAACCTGAGCTGGATGTCCCCCACGTCGCGCCTCACCGGCCGGTAGTCGTTCACCGGATGCTCTGCCGGGTAACCAATAGAGACCCCGCAAAGCAATTTGTAGTCTGCCTCGATCTGAAAGCGTTCGCGGATGGGGCTGCCCCAGATGGCGAGGGCAGCCTGGGTGCAGGTACCCAAGCCTTCTTCCACGGCTGCCAGCATCAAAGACTGTAGGAAAATCCCCGCATCCAGGGCGCTGTAACGGCCCAGCTTGTCATGCACGTAGACAAAAATCACGGTGGGCGCG
>JAWWAT010000387.1:0-3719 GCA_033721635.1 Marinobacter sp.
AATTCCATTCCATCCGCCCGCTGGTGGGTGGGGGGGTTACCTTTTCGGGGGTTAAAATTTGTCTGCGCCCCGGGTTTTGTTTTCCCAATAATAATCGGTCCCCCCACTGCCGGCCATCCCCCTCGGCTGAAGTTCTGCAGTTCCCAGAGGCTCCAAGTTGATATCAGTCATGCGCCCTGACTGCTGATTTGCTAGCCTTCAGTGCATCGAACGTCCCTGGCATTGGAGAGAGAACCCCCGTGCAAAAGCGCCACGAGTTTATTGAGGAATCCCGCAAACAGTGGAGCTCCGAGCCTGCGTTTGTGGCCTCCATGGCGGCCGCTGCCGTGGGGCTCGGGAACCTGTGGCGGTTTCCTTACATGGTGGGGGAGAACGGTGGTGGCGCTTTTGTAGTGGCTTATCTGCTGGCGCTGATTGTGGTGGTTTTGCCCATCATGATTCTGGAAGTGTCTGCCGGGCGGCTCTCGAAAGGCAGTACGGTTCAGACCTACCGGCAGGTGAATCGCTTCGGGGTGGTGTACGGGTGGTTTGTAGTGCTGATCACCGTTGCCATTACCAGCTACTACCTCGTGATCACCGGCTGGACCCTGGGTTATGCGGTGGATGCGGCAACCAACAACCTTCAGGTTTTTGATGACTTTACCGCAGGTTACAACTCGCTGTGGTATTTCTTCGCGGTCACTGTCGTTGGGGCGATCATCCTGGCCAGGGATGTGACAGCGATTGAACTGTTGTCGAAGATCCTGATGCCGGTGTTGATCGTTGTGATGATCGGACTGGTGATTTTGGCCAGCCGTACTCCCGGGTGGGAGCAGACCAAGGATTTCTTTTTCCAGGTGGACTGGAGTCGTCTAACTGACGGCAAGCTCTGGGCGTTTGCCTTCGGCCAGGCTTTTTATTCTTTGGCGATTGGCCAGGGTTACCTGGTGACCTATGGCAGTTTCATCCCCCGTCAGACCCACGTGCCCCGGGCCTGTCTGATTGTTGCTGGCACGGAGACCAGTGTGGCTCTGCTGGCGGGCTGGATGATCTTTCCTTTTGTGTTCAGCCTGGGTATGGAGCCGACAGAGGGGAGCCAGTTGGCCTTTGTGACCATGCCCCGCGTGTTTGAAGGCATGGTCGGCGGCTACTGGGTAGGTACGATGTTTTTCGGTCTGTTTTTTATGGCGGCTTTCAGTTCCAGCCTGGCCGGGCTGAAGGTGATGGTAGCCGCAGTGGCGGAGGAGTTCCGGCTTAGCAATGGCAAGGCCGTGAGTCTCGTGACCCTGATCATGCTGGTGCTGGGCACGGCATCCGCGCTGAGCTTTACGCCCCTGGAATGGAACATTGCCGGGGAGCCGGTGCTGGATGTAATCGACCGGGTGGCCGGGGGAAATGTGATCATCTTCTCTGGGGTGTTGGGCGCTGCTTTGTTCTGCTGGTTTATTCCGCCTGAAAAAATCCGGACAGTGCTGGGTACCCAGAGCCGTTGGTGGGAGTGGCGGATCTACCTGATTGGCCGCTACCTGCCACTGGTGATGCTGCTGTGGATAGTGGTGACCTTTGCCCTGAACCAGGTGGGCATTACTCCGGCCTGATCTGGAACTCCCTGGGTTCGATTTTCAGCTTTTTCAGGCGCGAGGTCAGGGTGGTTGGTTTTATCCCCAGCATGGCTGCCGCGCCGTCATCGCCAAAAACCCGGCCACTGCTCATGGTAAGGGCCCGGGCCAGGTTCTGTTTCTCAAGCTCCCGTAGCTCCTGTTCCGTCATCAATTCACCGCTGTAATGCCGTGCAGGGGGCGTTTCCGTTGTGGCGCTCCGTGCTGCGGAATCCGGCCCAGGCAGGTCCAGATCCAGTCGACCATCGGCGGTGATCACCTGGCGCTCAATCACGTTCTCCAGCTCCCGGACATTGCCGGGCCAGTGATAGGCTTTCAGGGTTTCGACGTCGCGTTCCTTCAATGCGAGCGGGGGCCGGTTGAACTTCTGGCAGGCCCGGCTCAGGAATTCCTGGGCGAGGATGGGGATGTCTTCCAGGCGCCGGCGCAAGGGCACGGATTCAATCGGGAAGACGTTCAGGCGGAAGTAGAGGTCTTCCCGGAAGGATTTTTCCTGAACCTCCGCTTTCAGGTCCCGGTTGGTGGCGGCAATCACGCGAACGTCGACTGCCCGCGTGTTGTTCTCGCCCACACGTTCGAATTGCTGATCCTGCAGAACCCTGAGCAGCTTGCCCTGAAGTTCCAGTGGGATTTCACCCACTTCGTCCAGAAACAGGGTGCCGCCATCGGCGAGTTGGAATCGACCCACGCGGTCACTGACGGCGCCGGTAAAAGCACCCTTGATGTGGCCGAAAAACTCGCTCTCGAACAGATCCTTGGGGATGGCTGCACAGTTCACACGAATCAGGGGACGGTCCCGTCGGCTGCTGGACTGGTGGATGGCCCGGGCAATCAGCTCCTTGCCCGTGCCTGATTCACCGGTAATCAGAACGTTAGCATCGGTGGGCGCCACCATACCGATCCTTCGTACAATGGCTTTGATGGCCTCGCTCTGGCCGAAAATTTCGTGGAAGTGGTACTCGGCGCTGAGTTCTTCCTGCAGATAGGCGTTCTCCATTTCCAGCCGGTGTTTGAGGGTTTCTACCTCCTCCAGCGCTTTCTGCAGCTCTTTCTGGGCTTCCTGGCGGGCGGAGATATCTCGGAACACCACCACGGCACCTACCGGATGTCCGTTGTCCAGAATGGGGGTGCTGGTGTATTCCACCGGGAAGCCGCTACCGTCTTTGCGCCAGAACCAGTCTTCACCCACGCGTTTCACGCTGGCATCTCGGAAGGCGGCATATATCGGGCAGTCCTTCAGGGGGTACAGACTGCCATCGGCGTGGGAGTGGTGCACCACGCGGTGTAGGACCCGACCCATTAGTTCATCAATTCGCCACCCCAGCATCCGCTCGGCTGCTGGGTTTGCGAAGGTGCCTCGCCCCTCGGCATCCACGCCGTAAATGCCTTCCCCGACCGCATGCAGGATCAGCTGGTTTTCCCGCTCCATGTCTTTGAACAGCTCTTCCACCCGGCGCCACTCAAGCAGGCCGCCCCGGTGGTAGTGGTTGGCGTCATGGCGCTCCCGAAGGGTGCGAAGCTGGCGCCGGTCGCGGAGCAACAACAGCACATTCTGGGATTCCGCTTCGCCGACCCGGGAAGAGGAGATTTCCAGCTCCACGGTATGACCGTCCCGATGCTGGAGGAAGAAGTCCCGGCTCCAGCCATGGCTGCGAAACAGGGTTTCCTCGGTGAAGGTAATGAGCAGGGGCCGCTGATCGGTGAACAGATGGGTGCAGGGGGTTCCGATCAAGGATCGTCGGTCCGTGCCGATCATTCGGCCCATGGCGCTGTTGGCCGACAGAATGAGATCCCGGGCAGCGTCCACCAGCAGGGCCGCTTCTGGCAGATGATCTATCCAGTTGCCGGTGATTTCAGGGTGAGTGATGGTTTCGGTGGTCATGGCGATTTCCTGCGTCAGTCTCCGAAAGAAGAGTCAAACCCCGTGCCAACTACGAAAAATCGCAGTTCAGGCTACGAAAAATCGTTAATTACGAAATATCGTAGCCGATCTGTTTTTAGCGGGGTTGCCATTAATCGTTTAAAAACAGTGGTGTAAAAAAATATCCGCACTTGGCACAAACCCTGCGATACCTCTCCCAGAACGCGGAGCCGACCCGACCGTTTTCAGCCTCGGGCCAG
>JAWWAT010000388.1:0-3709 GCA_033721635.1 Marinobacter sp.
CCTTCCGAGAAGGCAATGAGTTCGGCGAGTTCAACGCCCAGGCGGTCAAAATCGGCGAGAGCGCCTATGCCGGCAACTGTGCTGCCTGCCACGGCATCCGTGCAATGTCTGGTGGTCTGACGCCGGATCTTCGCGAACTGACCGAGTGGGATGACGAGTACTACATCGGACGCGTTATGAACGGTACTGATCGAGGAATGCCGTCCTGGAAGAAGAGCATGGACCAGAACGCCATGTGGGCGATCCGCACCTATGTGGAATCCCTGCCCAAGCCGGAATGATGATTACGGCTTTCGCAATCACGAATGCCTGAAGTCGGGTCGGCCTTGTGCCGGCCCTTCGTCGTTGGGAGAAAACAATGAAAATACTGTCTCGAATGCTTGCCCTTCTGCTGTTCGCCCAGGTGGTTCTGGCCCAGGAAGTTAACGACGGGAATGAATTGCTGAACCGGCCTGCGGAACGCACCTACGACATCATCCTGGATTCCGGCTATCTGAAAGTCGGCGTCTACGAGAATTTTCCGCCTTATTCCTACGAAGTCGATGGAGAACCCAGGGGTATCGATATAGAGCTCGGGCGACGGATTGCCGAGGAAATGGGCGTTGAGTTCAAGGTGCACTGGATCATCCCCGACGAGAATCTCGGCGACGACTTGCGTAACAACGTGTGGAAAGGGCACTACCTGGCCAAGCAGAGGCTCGCCGATGTCATGCTTCGGGTGCCCTACGACAAGACCTACGCGTACATGCAGGATTCCACCGGCGAATACATCAACGAACAGGTGGTGCTGTTCGGACCCTACCAGCAGGAAACCTGGCAGATTGCCTACAACCCGGAAAACCTCGACAGCGTCGAAACCGTGGCGGTGTTCCAGTACAACCCGATCGGCGTTGAGATCGACACCCTTCCCGATTTTTACCTGACTTCTGCATTTGGCGGTCGAATGCGAGAGAACGTGCGCCATTACACCAATGTGTCGGATGCATTCGAGGCGATGCGCAAGGGTGAGGTAAGTGCCGTCATGGGTATGCGGTCGGAAATTGATCACGAGCTGGCCAAACCCGAGAACGGTGGCTTCAAGGCTTCAGGTAACGGTTTTCCCGGCATCGGCAAGCAGGTGTGGGATGTGGGTATGGCGATCAAGCATACCCATCGCCAGCTGGGCTATGCCCTGGAGGCTATCGTCGACAGGCTGGTGAAAACCGGCGAGATGAACGAGCTGATGGCCAGCCAACAACTCCGCTACAGCGTGCCGGGGTACTACCGGGCGTTTCTGGATGAGCAGGCTATCGCGAGGGCTGAAGGGGATCTCTGAGGATTTGCTCCGAACGCCGGGGCCGGAAGATCCGGATTAGTCGTACTACCAAGTGATGAGAAAACCTGTTCCGGCGAGCAATTGTTGGTTTTTTCCACAAAGCGAAGAATCGTATCAGAGGCGGGAAAAGTTCCCGGTTCGGCCTGAAACGAACTCAAGAGAACCGAAAACAAGAGACTTGGAGAGCGCAACCATGAGAACCAACAAGTTCGGGATTCGCATTGCGGCCAGCGCCCTGGCCATGGCAGTTTCCTACGGGGCCCATGCGGTAACCGACGAAGACATCATCAACGATCACAATACCCCGGAAGACATTGTCAGCTACGGCATGGGCACCCAGGGGCAGCGCTACAGCATCCTGGAAGACCTCAACACCAGCAACGTCCAGTATCTGCAGCCTGCGTGGGCGTTCTCCTTCGGCAGCGAGAAGATGCGCGGGCAGGAATCCCAGCCGCTGGTGAAAGACGGCGTAATGTATGTGACCGCCTCTTATTCACGCATCTATGCGATTGATGCCAGAACTGGTGAGGAAATCTGGCAGTACGATGCCCGTCTGCCTGACGGCATCATGCCCTGCTGCGACGTGGTAAACCGCGGTGCCGCTATTTATGGCGACAAGGTCATATTTGGAACACTGGATGCCAAGCTGGTTGCCCTGAACAAAGACACCGGCAAGCCCATGTGGATCAAGAAGGTGGCTGACTACCAGGCCGGTTATGCGATCACAGCAGCGCCCATGGTCGTCAAGGGCAAGGTCATTACCGGCGTTTCCGGTGGTGAATTCGGCATTGTCGGCAAAGTTGAAGCCTACGACGCCAATACCGGTGATCTGGTCTGGACCCGTCCGACCGTTGAAGGTCACATGGGTTACGTCTACAAAGACGGCAAGAAAATCGAAAATGGCATTTCCGGCGGCAAAGCAGGCGTAACCTGGCCGGGCGAAATGTGGAAGAACGGCGGCGCAGCGACCTGGCTGGGTGGCACCTATGATGCGGATACCGATTCCCTGTTCTTCGGAACCGGTAACCCGGCGCCCTGGAACTCGCACCTGCGCCCCGGCGACAACCTGTTCTCCTCAAGCCGCCTCGCGATCGATCCGGACGATGGCAGCATCAAGTGGCACTTCCAGACCACCCCGAACGATGGGTGGGATTATGATGGTGTCAACGAACTGATCTCCTTCGACTACGAAGAGAACGGCAAAACCGTCAAAGCGGCGGCCACGGCGGACCGTAACGGGTTCTTCTATGTTCTGAATCGTGAGAACGGCGACTTTATCCGTGGCTTCCCCTTCGTGGACAAGATCACCTGGGCGGAAGGCCTCGACCCGAAGACTGGTCGTCCCATCTACACCGACGGCGGTCGTCCCGGCAATCCGGCTGATATGGACGGCAGCAAAGGGGAAACCGTTGTTGCTCAGCCCGCGTTCCTGGGTGGCAAGAACTGGATGCCGATGGCGTTCAGCCAGCAGACCGGCCTGTTCTATGTACCCTCGAATGAGTGGTCCATGGACATCTGGAACGAGCCTGTTTCCTACAAGAAAGGTGCTGCGTTCCTGGGTGCAGGTTTTACCATCAAGCCGGCCAACGATGACTACATCGGTGTGCTTCGGGCCATGGATCCGAAAACCGGTGAGGAAGTCTGGCGCTACGAAAACCCTGCTCCGCTGTGGGGTGGTGTAATGACAACGGCCGGTGGCCTGGTATTTACCGGAACACCCGAGGGTCACCTGAAGGCGTTTGATGCCAAGACAGGTGAAGAGCTCTACCGCTTCAACACCGGTTCCGGTGTAGTGGGCACGCCCGTAACCTGGACCATGGACGGCGAGCAGTACCTTTCCGTGGCTTCCGGCTGGGGCGGTGCGGTTCCGCTCTGGGGTGGCGAAGTGGCCAAGGTGGTGAAGGACTTTAACCAGGGCGGTATGGTCTGGACCTTCAAACTGCCGAAGGATCGGGTCGCCAGCAACTGATCCGAACCGAAGTAAAAAAGGTCGCCCTCGGGCGACCTTTTTATTTGGCCGGAAATACCTTATGCGGCCTGGTTTCTGGCCGTTTCGCTGACGGACTGGTGAATGTCTTCGAACAGTTTTCGATCCGTCTTCCCGATCGGCAAATCGTAGGTAATGGTGGCTCCAAATGCCTGAGGGTCATGAGGGTCGTTGCGCACCTTATCGAACACCAGCAGGCGGGTGCCCAGGTAAAAACCTTCCTTGAGATCGTGGGTTACCATGAAAATGGTGGTTCCGGTCTCCTGCCAGAGTTTCAGCAGCAGGTCGTGCATGTCACCGCGAATCCCCGGATCGAGGGCGCCAAAGGGTTCATCCAGTAGCAGGACTCTTGGGCGCATGATCAGTGACTGGGCGATGGCTAATCGTTGCTGCATGCCGCCGGAGAG
>JAWWAT010000389.1:0-3702 GCA_033721635.1 Marinobacter sp.
CGGGGGTCACGGTTTCCCCGTCGGTGCCCTTGAGCTGGAACTCAAGCTCGGGCATCAGGCCTGATATGTCCTTGCCATGCCAGCTTTTTTCATCGCCGGCGCAGCCAGCGAGGATCAGGGCAACGAAGACGGGCCACAGTGGCAGCGTTCTGTTCATGCGTTTCCTCCCGCCAGGGAGCGGCGCTTGGGAAATTTGCCATCCTCATGCATAGCCCGGCGGAGCACGATCAGGATGCCGATGATGCTCATCATGGCCGGAGGGATCCAGGTCAGCAGGCCGCCCAGTAACTGATCGGTTTCCGGGGGCATGGGCCATGCCCGGCCACATACCTCATAGACGTCGTACACCATGCCCCGGGAGAACACGATCCAGGCTCCGAGAATCATCTGGGGAATTGCCACCAGTGCCAGCAGGAGGATGCGCTTGCCGTAGCCCAGAGCATTGGTGATTGCCGGTGAGCGCGGGTCGAATATCAGCCACCAGAACAGCAGACCATCCAGCAACATACTCCAGTTCATGATCCAGTAGAGCTGCCGGCTGAGCATGGCGTCAAAGTGGATGGGCGGCCAGAGCCAGAAATAGATCAGCCCCACGAACAGAAACGAAGCGATAGCCGGCTGCTGCAGAAGCCGGTAAATCCACCCCAATGGCTGCAGCCAGTAACGCACCGAGGGGGAAAGCTTCCGATACCAGAACTGCATCACCGGCAGCGGATTGGACAGCGCAATCAGAATGGGCCCCAAGTGGTGAAGAATGAGGTGCTGGCCCCGATGAACGAAAAACATGTACTGGGAGTAGTAGTCGAATCGGGTCTGCATCACCGCGTAGCAGAGCATGACCCCGATCGTGAAGGTGACAATCTGACCTGGCCCTGGGCGTTCTTCCTCCGGCATCTTCAGCAGTGCAACACCGTAAAACCCGAGCACCAGCATATAGCTGAGGAGGGTCAGCGGTGAAAAATCGTAGGGCAACAGGTAGCTTGGTACTGGCATGGATCAGACTCGGTGCGTGCACGCATTGGAAACCGGGTTTATCTTTCTTGTCAGTACCGCCGAGTTTTGCCGGCCCGGCGGCGGATTTCAAGGCCGGCTCAAGGAAACATCTGATGGAGACGGGGCATGGCCCGATTCTGTGATTCCATTTCAGCGCCGTCGGTGCTGATCTTTGACTGGCACGGTACCCTGGTGGATACCCACGATGCCATGTTCAGTGCCATGGAGGACATGCTGCCACAGCTGGAAGACCTGAGACTGGTGGAGCGCCTGCTGCCAGAGGATAAGTGCCGTACGGCGGACGACGCCCGGCTGGTGCGTTACATCCGGATTTTCCGGCGACTGCATCCGCGTATCCTGGCGGAGCGTCGGGTATCGAGGACCGACATTTTCAACGCCATCTTTGGCGATGACAAAGAGGCCAAACTGATTGCCCACAAGGCCTATAACGAGGCCTATCGGCGATATTTCGGCCAGGTAAAGCCGTTCCAGCCCGGTGCCTACGAGTATCTCTCAGCCCTGAAAAAAATGGGTATCCGGCTGGCCGTGTCCACCAACCGCAACCGGGAATTTCTCGACCGGGAACTGCAAACCGTGGATGAGGGCCGATGGCGGAACCTGTTTGATGCCACGGTCTGTGCCGACGATGTAACCGAGTACAAGCCTGATCCGGAGGTTATTCTCAAGGCGCTTGAAAAACTTGATCTGCCAGCGGATGAAAAGGCCTGGTACGTAGGCGACAGTTACGTTGACATGCTCACCGCCAACAAGGCCGGCGTGTCGGGCGTGTTCTACAATGGCGCCTGTTGGGAATCAGGCCGGATAGACAGCTGGTTCTCCCATCGTGACGCGCCTGCGGCCATTTTGGACAGCTTTGAAGATCTGATGGATCTGCTGGCCTTGCTCGAGCGGAGTCAGCCGGAAGCTTTTGAGTACGCGCCTGCGGAAGTCCGGCCACGTCCCTTCCCGCCGCCCCAGCGCCCGGAACCACGCATAGAGCCGGACTGGCACCCGGCGGTCGTCAAACTGATCCGCCCGGCGGTCATCCTGTTCGACTGGCACGCGACACTGGTGGATACCCTCGACGCCATGTACCACGCGGTGGATGACATGCTTCCGGATTTCCACAAGCTGCAGCTCATGGACCGTATGGTGGCGCCGGAAGACAGCAAAACACCGGAAGATGTGAAGCTGGTCGCCTACGTTCGGGAGTTCGCGAAGCTGCATCCGAAAGTAAAGGCAGACCGGAAAATCTCCCGGACCGATATCTTTGAGGTGCTGTTCGGCGACGATCAGGAAGCCAAACAGATCGCCCACCAGGCGTTCAATCATCACTACCGAAAACACTATGGCACCGTGAAGGCTTTTGAACCCAAGGTAAGGGAAGTTCTGGAAGGCCTGAGGCGGCTTGGTATCCAGGTGGGGGTTATTACCAATCGGGACCGGGAGTTTTTCGAGCATGAACTGGCGGCGGTGGAGGACACCGGCTGGACCCATCTTTTTGATGTTGACGTTTGCGGCGATGACACGCCCCTGCGAAAGCCTCACCCGGACCAGTTGTTGCTGGCGGTCCAGAAGCTGGATTACCCGCCGGACCCGAGCGTCTGGTACGTGGGTGACAGCACGACAGATGTGATCGCAGCCAAACGGGCCGGTCTGACCTCGGTATTTTTCAATGGTGCCCAATGGGACCTGCCATGGCTAAACAAGATTTTCCCCGGCACCCACAAGCACCCGGACAAGCCGGATGTGGTGGTGAATGATTTCTCGGAGTTCTGGGCGCTGGTGCTGGCTTGTGAGGTCGGCCCGCCCTGAAGCCGGTTCAGACCGGCTTCAGAGGACCCCAGTTCTTGCGGTTGGCCAGGAATTCCGGCCTTGGCTTGTTGCCGCAGAACGGTTCCACCAGCGTGTTGTGGACACTGTCGTAAACGAAGAACTGGTTACTACGCGGCCAGCACGACATGTTGGCATTGGAGCCGTGCAAGGTGTTGCACTCGAAAACGATCAGTGGGCCCGCTGGCCCCTTGGGTGCCTCGATCGCGTTTTCATTCATCAGCCGGGTCGGGAGGAGGCCTTGAGCGCGACTCACAGTGTGCCTCCTGTATTGTTTGATGCGTTTAAAACCCTAGTTGCGATAGGGGTTTTCAAGGCCTCTTGCCTTGATCGGACTTGAAACATCCGGCTTAGCGTCCAGAGTTAAAGGTATCGGTTTTAGTTAGAGCCGATCATTTTCGAATGCCCGGCTCAGCCTAAGGAGGGATCTGGATGGCACAGCATCAGGCAAAGAAAGCACGCAACAGCTCGAAAACGGCGGGTCAGAATCAGGGTCGCAAAGTTTACCTTGTTGACGGAGCAAGGACGCCGTTCCTGAAGGCCAAAGGTCGTCCGGGGCCCTTTTCACCGGTGGACCTGTCCGTTCAATGTGGTCGCCCGTTGCTACTTCGCCAGCCCATTCCGGCCGATGCCTATGATCAGGTGATTCTTGGCTGTGTAAATGTGGTCTCTTCCGAGATGAACCCGGCCAGGGTTGCCGCTCTGCGTCTGGGGATGGGCGAAGCAATGCCTGCCTTCACGGTCCAGATCAACTGCGGTTCCGGAATGCAGTCTATCGACACGGCCTACAAATACATCCGTGACGGCGATAGCGACCTGATCCTTGCCGGTGGCACCGAAGCCCTCAGCCATGCCCCGATGGTACTGAAAACAGAA
>JAWWAT010000390.1:0-3696 GCA_033721635.1 Marinobacter sp.
CATCTCGTCTGGGCAGCGATTATACAATACCAGAGTAAAATAGTCAGGTATTAATTTGTGCGTGCGCTGATTATACCTTAATCGGCCTTTGGGGCACTAAGGGGGGAATGAAGCTGATAGTCTGGTCTCGTAAGACTGGAACTTCTGAGGTGGGCGCCAGGCAGTCCCGCCCGGCGCCTCAGACTAATTGCTAGTCGCCGGTGGTGAGGATTCTAGTGAGATAGCTGTGCTCCAGAGTCTCTGGAAGATCAGCCGGTTTCGGAATGCGAACGATATGACCGCTGCCTGGCGCATAGTCCATAGGTTGGCCGTTTCGGTTTTCCATGATACTGGCGGAGAACCGGATGTTGCCTGTGGGGTTGATCAGTTCCAGTTGGTCGCCGGGGGCGAATTTGTTTTTCACATCGATGGTCAGCCATTGGTCGTCGGTGTCGGTGATGGTGCCGACAACCTGCTGGGTGCCAAGGAAGGAAGAGCCCTGTTCGTAGGTCTGGTACTCCCGGGGCAGGTGGCGGCGGAGGAAGCCTTCGGTGTAGCCCCGGTTGGAGAGGGCCTCCAGTTCGTCCATCAGGCCCATGTCGAAGGGTTTACCCTGCACCGCCTCGTCGATGGCTCGGCGGTAGACCTGGGTGGTGCGGGCCACGTAGTAGGTGCTTTTCGTTCGCCCTTCGATTTTCAGGGAGTGGACGCCCATCTTCGCCAGTTCAGCGACGTGCTGAACAGCTCGCAGGTCCTTCGAGTTCATGATGTAGGTGCCGTGCTCGTCTTCGTACGCAGGTATGAAGCCGCCCGGGCGGTTGGGCTCTTCCAGCAGGATCTCTTTTGGTGCCACTTCCTGTGCTTCGCCGCTACCGCTGGTGGCGATCAGGTCGCCGGTCTGGTCGTGGCCGTGCTGTACCTGTTTGTAATTCCAGCGGCAGGCGTTGGTGCAGGCGCCCTGGTTGGCATCCCGGTGATTCATGTAGCCCGAGAGCAAACAGCGGCCCGAATAGGCCATGCACAGGGCGCCGTGCACGAAGACTTCCAGCTCCATGTCCGGAACCCGGTCGCGGATCTCGCGAATCTCGTTCAGTGCCAGTTCCCGGGAGAGGATTACCCGGCTGATGCCCTGACGCCGCCAGAACTCCACCGTGGCCCAGTTCACCGCGTTGGCCTGTACCGAGAGATGGATCGGCTGGTCTGGCCATTTTTCCCGCACCAGCATGATCAGGCCGGGGTCGGACATGATCAGGGCATCGGGTTTCTGTTCCAGTGCCGGCGCCAGATCCCTCAGATAGGAGCGCACCTTGTCGTTGTGAGGTGCTATGTTGGATACAAGGTAGAACTGCTTACCGAGTTGGTGCGCCCGTTCAATACCGGCGCCGAGGGCTGCAACGTCTTTGAAACTGTTGTTTCTTACTCTCAGTGAGTAGCGGGGCTGGCCGGCGTAAACCGCGTCGGCACCATAGGCAAAGGCGGTTTCCAGGTGTTCGGGGGTGCCCGCGGGGGCAAGCAGTTCCGGGGTGTTCATAGAGGCTCCGGGAGATTCTGAAAGCCGGGCATTGTGCCGTATGTCGGCTAGCGATCCCTTGACCCTGCTCAAAGGTCGTATTGATTGTTTTCGGCTAACATGTGTACGCTCACGGTTTGGGTTTTTCGGGACGAGGCGTTCCAAAGGAGGAGTTCCAGATGGCATCAAAGCCTCTGACGCCAGAGGTGGCGCGGGCTTCGCTGAGTGTCAGGGTCAGTTCCCTGATCAGTGTGCAGTTAGCTCGTGGCAAGGTTGGTGTGGAAGTCGTGGCGTCGCAGCTGCATATGAGCCGTTACACGCTGCACAAGAAATTGAAGCGCGAAGGGCTGACATTTGCCCGTTTGCTTGAGGATGTTCGCCGCAGACAGGCGCTGACCTACATGCAGGACAAGACCAAGCCGCTGGTGGAGATTGCCGAGCAGCTCGGTTTTTCGGAGTTGAGCGCATTCAGCCGGGCTTTCAAGCGCTGGATGGGTACATCCCCGGCCGAATATCGCTCTGTCAGGCTGTCCTGATCCGGATCAGACTTTTTTGAACACCAGTGAGGCGTTGGTGCCGCCAAAGCCAAAGCTGTTGCTCATCACCAGGTCCAGTTTCTGGTTATCCATGCGTTCCCGAACGATCGGGTAGCCTTCGGCCCCTTCGTCGAGGTCCTGGATATTTGCCGATGGAGCAATAAAGCCGTCACGCAGCATGATCAGGCTGTAGATCGCCTCATGTACGCCCGCCGCGCCCAGAGCGTGGCCGCAAAGGGGTTTGGTGGAGCTCAATGGCGGAATCTTGTCGCCAAATGTTTCTTTCAGAGCTTTCAGCTCGGTGATATCGCCGGCCGGGGTGCTGGTGCCGTGAGTGTTTACGTAGCTGATTTCGCCATCCAGATTCTTCATTGCCTGTTTCATGCAGCGCACCGCGCCCTCGCCACTCGGAGCAACCATGTCGGCGCCATCGGAAGTTGCACCGAAGCCGACGAGCTCTGCGAGTATGTTTGCGCCCCGGGCCTCGGCGTGCTCCAGCGCCTCGAGTGCCAGCACACCGCCGCCGCCAGAGATAACAAAGCCGTCCCGGTTTGCGTCATAGGTGCGTGAAGCCAGTTCTGGCATGTCGTTGTATTTGGTTGACAGCGCGCCCATGGCATCAAACAGCAGGCTCAGGGTCCAATGGATATCCTCGCCGCCACCGGCAAACATCACATCCTGGCGCCCCAGAGCAATCAGATCGGCCGCGTGGCCAATGGAGTGTGCGCTCGTTGCGCAGGCCGAGGTGATGCCGTAGTTGACACCGCGAATGCCAAATCCGGTTGCCAGTGATGCGTTAATGGCGCTGCCCATGGTGCGGGGCACACGGTAAGGGCCAACCCGGCGGATGCCGCGGTCGCGATGCGTATCGATCGAATCAAGCAGCTCGACAGTCGAGGCACCACCCTGGCCAAAAATGATACCGGTGGTATCGGCCTTGATGTGCTCATCAGTCAGCCCTGACTGCTCGATGGCCTCGAGCATCGCCAGATAGGTGTAGCCGGAAGCCGGGCACATGAAGCGCCAGAGTTTCCGATCAATCAATTCCGGCAGGTTCAGGTTGATCTGGCCGCAGATGTGGCTGCGCAGACCGTTATCCCGGGCTTCTTCACTGAAGCCGATGCCGGAACGGGATTCCTTGAGTGACTGGGCGACTTCCTTCTGGTTGGTACCAAGGCTGGAAACTATGCCCATACCGGTGATTACAACACGACGCATCCTGTTAACTCCTAAAAATCATCGGTCGAGGTGAACATGCCAACCCGCAGGTCTTTGGCTGTGTAGATTTCCCGGCCGTCTACTTCCATCCGGCCGTCAGCGATTGCCATGGTCAGCTTGCGCCTGATCACACGCTTGAGATCCAGGCGGTAAGTGACCTTCTTGGCTGTGGGCAGCACCTGGCCGGTAAACTTCACTTCACCGGCGCCCAGTGCGCGGCCCTTGCCTTCACCGCCACCCCAGGCCAGGAAAAAGCCGACCAGCTGCCACATGGCATCGAGGCCGAGACAACCCGGCATCACGGGATCGTCAACGAAGTGCACCTTGAAGAACCACAGGTCCGGATTGATGTCGAGCTCCGCTACCAGGCTGCCCTTCCCATAGAGGCCGTCGTCGTCTGCGATATGCGTGACGCGGTCAAACATCAGCATCTCGTTGATGGGCAGACGCATG
>JAWWAT010000391.1:0-3691 GCA_033721635.1 Marinobacter sp.
CAACTTGGCAGCACGGGTCCGGTTGCCACGGCTTGCCACCAGGGCTTCTTCGATGGCCTGAGCCTCGGCCTCGGCCAGAGTCTGGGATAGGGGTCTGACCGGCTGCGGAGCCAGAGAAGAAACCGGACGGGTGCCTCCGCGGGGCAGAACCTTGAAAATGGCATCGGCATCCAGCAGACCGCCTTCTTCACCCATCGTCATCGCCCGCTCCAATACGTTGCGCAGCTCACGGATATTGCCAGGCCAGTCGTAACTGCCGAGGGCCGAGACGCCGGCGTCGGTGATCTCACCGCGCAACTCCAGACCCTCGCAGATTTCTTCAAGCAGTGCTTCGCAGAGCACACCGAGATCCGCCAGGCGATCCCGCAAAGGCGGAATCGGGATTTCCAAAACATTGAGACGGTAGTAGAGATCCGAGCGAAAGGTCCCCTCGGCAATCATAACCTCGAGATTTCGGCTGGTGGCCGCAATGACCCGAACATCCACCGATACCACCTTGTTGGACCCAAGAGGCTCAATCTCCCCTTCCTGCAAGGCGCGCAGGAGCTTGGCCTGCAGGGGCAGCGGCATATCGCCGACTTCATCGAGAAACAGGGTGCCACCGTTGGCCAGCTGAAACTTGCCATCCCGGGTTCGGCGGTCGGCGCCAGTGTATGCGCCGGGGGCCACTCCGAAGAACTCCGCTTCAAGCAGGTTGTCCGGAATCGCAGCAACGTTCACTCCCACAAACGGTTTCTCTGCACGACCCGACACTGTGTGGATCGCCTGGGCAAGCACCTCCTTGCCGGTACCGGTTTCTCCAAGCAAGAGAACCGGCATATCACGACCTGCCGCCAGACGCGCCCTCCGCTTGACTTCCAACGCTGCCGGGCTGGCACCAACAAAATCACCAAGGCTGTATCGGGTGCCCCGGGATTTCTTGGCCAGGGCTTTACGGGCCGCGGCCAGATCCTGATGCAGTCGCCGATATTTGGACACCAGCGGCGTCAAAGGCTGCAAATCGTCATAAAGCACAAACGCTACCCCGCCTACGATCTGACCGTCGTCGTCAAAGTAAGGCAGTCGCGTCACCACCAGCTGCTGCTGGTTGTGTTCCATGATATCCAGCAACAGAGGTTTTCCGGTTTCAACAACCTCGGGCATTCGGGTATGGGGAATCAGCTGGCGCACCGGTTTGCCAATCACTTCGGACGGATCCCCGAGCCCAAGAAGATGGGAATAACTGCTGTTGATCCAGGTAATCCGGGCGCTTCGGTCGACAGCGATCGCGCCAGCGCTGGCTTCCTCAAACATCGGGAACAGGGCTTCGATCAAGTCCCGGGTCAGGCCACTTTTGTTCTTGTCGGAAAACAGCTCTGTCATGTACCGCGCACCAACGGGTCGAATGTCATTCATGGTATTAACCCTGGCACCCGGCAGACCGGGTGCAGTCACGGAAGTATATGGGGCCCCCGTATCGGGGGCAAACGAAGCCGGCCCGATAACGGGCCGGCCGATGGCACGTTTATTCCGGAATCCGGACCTGGTCGTCTTGAAAGACAATCTGGTCTGCGGCATCCGGCTCGGGATTGATCGCCGGCAGGTTGGCTTCCGCCAGCGGTGTCGACATGTCGCCGCGAGGCACCGTGCGAACTACCTGACTGGGCGGCAATGCCTGCTTCTCGGTCAGATTGGCCCAGACCAGATCCAGCGCCTGGAAGTAATAGTGATGCAAGGGCACGTAGCGCTCGGCAAAGCCCGGGAGACCATTGAGCACGTCCAGGTGATGAGCGTTGAGGATCTCGTAATACCGAAGGTTGCTTTTCTTTCCTTCCACTCGCTGATTCAGGCCGAAATAGGGCCTCGACGTATGGTTGATTGGCAGGATCGCATCGGCACGGCCAGTCACAAAGACTGTCGGCTTGCCCTGCAGATCGCCAGAGGCACGAACCTCGGCGATACCGTCGGCAATGGCCGCTGCCAGCTCGGCATCGGAACCTTGCAGATCGGCTCCGCTAATGGCATCGCTGCCCTGGGCAAGGCTTCGAAGACATAGCAGGGCATCCAGGCCGTAATCCATCTGATTCGTGCTCGGTGACGCGCTGACGGGCAGGTTGTTGGGCTGGCCATCCGCACCGTCGTAAACAAGATTTACCTTGGCCGTTGGTGGAATACCGTTGCTGACCGCAAACAGTGCAGCCTCATCTGCGGGTGCCAATTGGCTGACAGCTCCATTAGCGTCGGTCGCTGCGAAGCTGAGATCACACACACGCTCTTCTACGCCGGCGCGACCATAGGCGTTGGCATAGGTGTAAGAAATGCTCTGCGCCACATTCAGCCAGAAGTGTACCGGCGCCAGCAGGTTCTGCTCAGGCTGGATACCAAACTCCTCGTTCAATACGCGCAGTGCATCGGTCGCTTTATCCTCCACTGTAGCGCCGGTCACCAGCCCTTTGTTGGCAAGCGAGTTACAAATATTCTGACCAGTCGCCGGGGCAACGAAATTGAATGGCGCAGTGCCCACAATCGCCGGCGCCTGATTGGCACAGCCCTGGTATACGGCAAGGGCCGTGGTGTAATCCAGCAGGCTCCGGCTGTGTTCGGTAATGACCGGGCCGTCGCCCTGGCGAATGGTGAAGCTGCGATCCACTTCCGGATTCACGTTTGGTTCGGACACCGCAACACCGTCAATCAGCCCGTCAGTGTCCTGCTCGGCGGCACGTACTGAGGAACCACCACCATTGGACACACTGGAGGCAATCACCACGGTATTTTTGGGATTGATAGTCAGCAGCGTTTCGCCGTTGCCCAGCTCCCTGCCAAACTTTTCGTTCAGCACGTAAAAGCCAAATTCAATGGACTGCAACACATGCAGACCCCAGTCGGCTTCCGGATTGGCTTTGGAGTGTGCGTGCTTGTAGGCAAACCGGTCTGGCCAGGCACTATCGAAGCCTGCCCGCTGTTCATCGGTCAGATCCGCCCGGAACTGCACTGGCTCATCCGCAGACGTAAGCGTGCCATCAATGCGCTGGGCAGTGTTTGTGGCCAGGTTATGGGAGCCGGTCCCGGTGCCCTTGTCCGTGTAGACAACGGCGCACCCTTTTTTAAGGCCCCACTCGCCGGCGGTGCCAATGGCGCCATAGATGCCGCGGGAGCCGGAGGACGGCGCAGTCACCATGCAGGGGCGATCAGGATCAAAACTATCGGGCACCTGGGCCATGACCGTCACCGGCACGTCGGTGCCCGGCACTGCCATGAAGGCAATGTATTCGTCGCCCGGAATAAGACCCTCGCCGCTGGCGTCGACCTGTGGGCCGAAGAAGGTGCCGTAACCGCCGCCGGTAACCGTGTCCACCAGGGCGCGGTAGTTGTTGTAGATTGCCAGACGACGGAGTTCTGCAGCCGTGGGATTCAGAGGGTCTGCGAATGCTGGCGCGGTGGTGTTTGCCAGGCCGCTTGCACCGAGGCCTGCCGTTAACAGGTCATCGGTAATACCGTCATAGCTGGCTTGGTTTATGTCGCCCTGGATGAAATCAGGGATCGCATTGAAGGGTGGTTTACCATCCTTGCAGGCAGTGAGGGTCAACCCCGTGGCGCCGATCAGGGCGCAGAGCATTATTCGTTTCATGATCGTTCCTTGTTTGTTGTTGTAAACGAACAGACCAGGCCTCAAGCCGGGCCCCGCAAACGCCATGCGGATCCTGTGCCAATC
>JAWWAT010000392.1:0-3667 GCA_033721635.1 Marinobacter sp.
ACGGGCCAACCACGCAAAAAATCAGTTCCTGGCCAATGTCAGTCACGAGCTGCGCATTCCGCTGCAATCCGTATTGGGCTACGCCAATCTCCTAACTGACACGCCCCTGGACCAGGAGCAGCGGGAATATGTACAGACGCTGCTGAGTGCCTCGGAGAGCCTCTCTGCCATCATCAACGATCTGCTGGATATCTCCAGCATGGAAGCCGGCAAGCTGGTGCTGGATGACATTCCCTTTGATCTGCGGGAAACCCTCAATGATCTGGTGCACATGCTCGGTTCCCGAGCCCGGGAGAAGGGTCTGGCACTGGAGCTTCGAATTGACGAGAATCTGCCCTGGGCCCTGAAGGGCGACCCAGTACGAATTCGCCAGATCCTGCTGAACCTAACCTCCAACGCCATCAAGTTCACTGACTCCGGCCATGTGCTGATCAGCATTGAGGTGCTGGGCCGCCGGGACGACAAGGCACGCCTTCGGATTGCGGTGGAAGATACCGGCGTGGGTATCAACCCGGAGGACGTTCCCCTGGTTTATGAGCCCTATGTGCAGCTGGGCCAGCAATTCCAGCGTCAGCTGCCCGGTGCCGGTCTGGGCCTGACCATCTGCCGCCAACTGGTGGGCCTGATGGACGGCTCCATGGATCTGGAAAGCCGACCCGGCGAGGGCTCTACCTTCTGGATGGAGCTCACCCTGCCGGTAGCCCCCGAGAACGCCGCCCGCGTTCGGCCGGATACCCGGATGGTGAAAAACCGCCGGATTCTGGTGGTGGATTCCTATGAGCTGTCCCGCAAGATCACCCTGGAGATGCTGTCCCGCCACGAGGTAAATATTGAGGCGGTAAAATCCGCCGGGGAGGCGCTGACGTCCCTGCGCACAGCGTTCGATGGCCAGCAACCCTTCGACGCCATCATCCTGGATGGATTTGTACCGGATATGGACAGCGACCTGCTGTGCCGGCAGATCCGCAGCAATCCGCTCTGGTCGGATATGCGCCTGTTGATCCTCTCATCCAACCCGCAACGGGGCGACGCCGAACATTTCCGACAGGCAGGTGCCGATGCGTTCCTGAGCAAGTCGCTGCGGGAATCCTGCCTGACGCCGATTCTGAACCAGTTGTTTGCCGACGCCGCAAAGCAGGAGCGCCGGTTCCTGACCCGGTTTTCCCTGCAGGCGGTTACCGATACCGCCAGGCGCCGGGAACTTCCCTGTGGGCGCATGAAGGTGTTGCTGGTGGAAGACAACCCGGTCAACCGCACCCTGACCCGCCGGCTGTTGGAGAAACTCGGCTGTGACGTGATGACCGCCAACGACGGCGAAGCCGCAGCCAGCCTGTGGCAGTGGCATCCCTTCGACCTGGTGTTCATGGATTGTGTGATGCCCCGGGTAGACGGTTTTGAAGCCACCCGCCGCTTGCGGGAGTGGGAAAAAGCCCACAACCGCCTGCGCATCCCCGTGGTCGCCTTGACCGCCAGTGCCATGGAAGAAGACGAGGAACGTTGCCGCCGGTGCGGCATGGATTCTTTTGTTGCCAAGCCTGTCAATATTGAAATGTTGCGGGCAGTACTGGAACAATACTGTCAGGCGTCTGCGGCCTCCTGAGAGCTGTTTTCTTGAATCAGGGCTCAGACATCCAGACACGTTTCCAATACCCGAAGGCGACCATGAACGTTGAATGCCCAACCTGTAAAAAGTCCGTGGAATGGACCGAAACCAACCCCTGGCGCCCTTTCTGTTCCGAGCGCTGCAAACTGATCGATCTGGGGGCCTGGGCCAACGAGGAATACCGGGTACCCGCAGAGAACGCATCACCGGAGGATCTGGACCAGGGCGGCGATACTACCCGGCACTGAACTGCGAAAATGACAGTTAACGGGGACTTACCGGCATTTAAGTTGAGTGGCCCCGGGCACCCCGTTAACATACCGCCAATTCTGCTAAAAACGTAACGAAGGTGCACACATATGAAAGCGTCCCGGATTTCCCTGATGATTCTCTCACTGGCTGCCGCGCCCGCCTTTGCAGGGGATATAGACCTTAGCCTCACTAACAATTCAGTGAAGGGCCAGGTGAATTTTTTCAGCACTAACAACGACATCCAGCTTGGCACCGGTTACACCTACCACGAAGGTGGCCGCGACATCTTCAACGTTGACTTTCATGCCCAGGGCCGCACTGCAATAGGCAACCTGCCCACCACCGCCGGCATCGGTATGCGCGGTATCGTTTGGGATCAGAGCCGCGCCGATGGTGGTGCCGTCGGTCTCGGCGGTTTCGCTACCGTTAACATCCCGGATGTCCCTGGCCTGTCTTTCACCGGTGGCCTGCACTACGCACCGAGGATTCTCTCGTTCGGCGATTCGGATGACATGACCAGCCTGGAACTTCGTGGCAGCTATCGTGTTATCCGCAATGCCGAGCTCTTTGCCGGATACCGCTATCTGAACACCGATCTTGAGAACTCCTCCCGAGACGTCAATCTCGATGAAGGCGTGATGGCGGGCATGAAGATTTTCTTCTGATTACCTGCCTTTCCGAAACGGGCCCAACCTCTGGGGCCCGTTTCGCATTCTCTCCATAACCCTTTCGTGCTTTTCCTCACGCTTTCCCGGGAATCCGACTGTTAGACTGTTTGCCTGAATTTTCTGCACGGATAGCCAGGCATGCAATTCACACTCGGTTTACTGTTCTCATCAATTTTTTTGCTCATTGCCGGATGTGGCGGTGGCGACGATGCCATTGAGGGCGCGGCCAGCCAACCAAACGACTTCGCTGGAAACAAGAATCCAGTTGATGATTTCAGCTCGGGCAGCACCGGAGATTCCACCAACGCCGGGGGCCTTGCCAGCAATGAAGTACGGGTGACCATGGAAGTACCGGGTGGTGTAACCAGCGAGGGCGAGTTAACCCGGCGGAACCTGAGAATCGTGCAGCCTGATAGGGTGAGTGTTTACTTCACCAATCAGGCCCTGCCTGTACTTGATGAACCCGCAATTTCCACTCGCACCGACAGTGATGGCTTCACCATTATCGAGTTCACCAACGGCCTGCCCCTCGGACCGGACGTGATCATCGAGGCCAGTTATGGGAATACCCGCATGCGTGCCCTGGCCGCCGATGCCGACCGGGATGTGAAGGTGAATCCATTTTCCGAGTACCTGGTTCGCAACACCCTGAGCAGCTACACGGCAACTGAGTTCCAGACCATTATGGATTGCGTAGCCGATGAGGGCGGCGAGCTGTGCCTGAACAAATATGTGTGGTCTACCCTGGCCGATCAGGTACACGACTTTGAAATTGATATTCCCTCGAATGTTGGACTGAGCGGTGCTCTGGATGTTCTGGAGAACCGGGGGGACTTCGCCCGGTACGTCAGCGCCATGGCCGACTATGCGGTGCTGGACGAGACCTCTTCGGGCAAGATCAGCGCCAGTTCCGCGGACTACAATTCGGTATTCCTGGGTATTGAGTTGGGGCAAACGTTTCTGGAGCCTTCCCTCAGCGGTTCTGGCCAATGGGGTGTCCGTACCGCCCAGGAAGAAATAGTGACGGATGGGAACGGCACCGGCTATGTTTATCCGGCCCTGACGCTTACCAGTCTCGATGCATTCAACATACGCGTTACCTCTTTGGCCAACGACATCCCCTATGATCGGGAGGCTCTGATTC
>JAWWAT010000393.1:0-3643 GCA_033721635.1 Marinobacter sp.
ACTTCGCGGAGCACGCCATCCACCCTGAAACGAACCACCAGCCGCTTTTCATAGGTTTCGATGTGAACGTCCGAGGCACTGGTTTTCACCGCCTCGGTCAGGATGGCGTTAATGAGCCGGATAATCGGCGCATCGTCTTCCTGCTCCAGCAGGTCCTCGGTTTCCGGCACCGAATCCGCCAGTGAGGCCAGATCCATATCGTCACCAATGCCCTCAACCATCTGCATGGCTTCGGCGGAATCGTTCTGATAGGCGGAATTCAGGGCCTGATCGAACCGGTCCGGATCAATGGTGGCAAAACGGGCCCGACCGCCACTGACACGGTTCGCTTCCGCCAGTGCAGAATGGGACGCACCGGGGCGAACCAGAATAACCGGATCGCCGGCATCCGAACGGGTCAGGATTACTCCGTTGCGCTTGGCAAAAGTAAACGGAAGACGGCCCAGCGGAGCATCCTGCGGATGAAGTTCAGTGTCTGTGGTCAAGGTCGTCCTCGTTCGTGAAACCCTTTTCGATTCAACTAATTCAGAAAGGCTACCACAGGATATGGACCCGCTGAATAACTCTGTACACTATACTGCCAATAAAACGTTGCAGTCTGATAACCTGTGAGCTTTTTCCCGGCCCACACACTTGCATTCAGGATAATCAATGCTCCTAAACAACGAACGGTTTCCCCTGATTCTCGCGCTCGTGGCCGGGGCCGCCATGGTCGCTCTGACAGCCTGGCAGGGTTACCGTTTCTGGCAGATGGAAAGCCAACAAGGCAGTTTCGACACGGCGCAGCCACTGGCGTCCGATCCCGCTGCCGGCCGTGAGCCACCCAGGGTGAACCTGTCGTCCCTGGACCTGTTCGGGGCCGCGTCCGGCGAAAGCGCGCCGGCGGAAATGGATACCGAGAATCTTCCGGAAACCAACCTTCGATTGTTCCTTCGCGGCGTTCTGGCGGCCGATGGCGAGTTCCCGGGCAGCGCGCTGATTGAAGACGACAAGAGTAAAACCGAAGTCTATCTGGTGGGTGACCAATTGCCCGGCAATGCTACCCTGCGCTCGGTACACCCCAACCGGGTGATCATTGAGCGCTCTGGCAAACTCGAGAACCTGTATTTCCCGGAATCCGAGGATCGCAGCGGCATGTCTTTCACGGCGGACCAGCAGGACGAACCCGCCGCGGAGGCCCAGCAGGCCGTATCCTCCTCGCCCTCAAGTGCGCCCGCCTCCGCCACCAGCGATGAGCAGCGCCGGGAGGAAATCCGCCGGCGCCTTGAGCAGCTCAGGGAACGCCTACGGAACAATAACTGAGGCACCCCATGGAAACGGCTGCCCTTCACATACGCCGCCGTTCCAGTCTTCTGCCAGCGCTATTATTGGCGGTTTCCGTTGTAGGTGCCTTTGAGCTCAGTTCCCGCCTGATGAACTATGTTCAGGAGGAATTCGGCGCCGAGGCCCACCAACGCCTGGAAAATTGGCAACGCCTCCACGCGCTCGCCGCGAACGCACCCATCGACCGGCAGCTTCGGCTGGTCAACTCCTTCTTCAACCGGGTGACTTTTGTCAGCGATATCCGCCACTGGGGCGAGGAAGACTACTGGGCAACCCCGGTGGAATTGCTCACGACCAATGGCGGCGATTGCGAGGATTTCTCCATCGCAAAATACTTGACCCTCAAGTCCATGGGCGTACCCGATGATCAGCTGCGGATTGTGTATGTCAAAGCCCTGGAGCTTAACCAGGCCCACATGGTGTTGGCGTGGTATCCGGAGCCGGATGCAGACCCGCTGATCCTGGACAACCTTATAAACGACATTAAACCAGCCTCTCAACGCACTGATCTTGAACCTGTTTACAGCTTCAATGGCGAGGGGCTGTGGCTCAATCAATCCGGCGGAGCGCGTAAGCGGATCGGGGAGGCGGGCAG
Organism: Marinobacter sp.; assembly: GCA_033721635.1. Lineage (GTDB taxonomy): Bacteria > Pseudomonadota > Gammaproteobacteria > Pseudomonadales > Oleiphilaceae > Marinobacter. Next base: position 1,919 of record JAWWAT010000393.1, read on the forward strand.
GCTTTCCCGGTGGCAGGATCTGAACAGCCGGCTGACTGAATCACTCCGGCCCTGAGGTCCATCTTAAGGAATCGGCTGGCGGCAAATGACAGCGCGACTGGCGCCAAGCGACATCCACAGACGTCGCAGACCCGCTAGAATGCGCCACATTGTTTTTAACCGGGAGAATAAGACACATGCGACGCTGGAACGGCTGGGGTGATGAAGGATTCAATCTGGCAATGCCAGAGCAGGGCCAGGACTTTCTGGCCTCGCGAATCGGTAATGGCCGCCCGCTTGCGGACGCCACCCTGGAATCAGTCTGCGCCAAAGTGCCAGACACCCGCCTTAACCCGCCCGCGGAGCTGCAAGCACTGATCGACACCACCCCGGAAGCCCGGGTACGCCATGCGCGTGGTCAGAGCCTTGCTGACTGGCTGGCCATGCGCAGTGGCGAGTTTGGCGTGTTTCCTGATGGCGTGGCCTTCCCTACTACCAGCAACGACGTTCAAGCCCTGCTCGCCTGGGCCGCCGAGCAGAGCATCCACCTGATCCCCTACGGTGGTGGCACCAGTGTGGCCGGGCATATCAACCCGCTCGACAAGGGCAAGCCGGTTCTGACCGTGGCTATGGGCAAGATGAATCGTCTTTTGGATCTGGATCAGGATAGCCAGATCGCAACGTTCGGCGCAGGTACGCCCGGGCCACTGGTCGAGTCTCAACTCAGGGCCCACGGCTACACGCTCGGGCATTTCCCCCAGTCTTTTGAGCTATCCACCGTTGGCGGCTGGGTAGCCTCCCGCTCAAGTGGCCAGCAATCCCTGCGCTATGGCCGCATTGAACAACTGTTTGCCGGTGGAAGAGTCGAGACCCTGCAAGGCACCCTTGAGCTGCCCACCATTCCAGCCTCCAGCGCCGGCCCGGATATCCGGGAAATGATTCTCGGCTCCGAGGGCCGCATCGGGCTGATCACCGACGTGAAAGTTCGGATAAGCCCGCTGCCCGAAAACGAGAGTTTTCACGTGGTGTTTTTCCCGGATTGGGACAGCGCCCGCACCGCAAGCCGACAGCTGGTGCAGAACCGCACGCAGCTGTCCATGCTTCGGCTCAGCAACGCCGTAGAGACCGAAACCCAGCTTGCCCTGGCCGGCCACCCCAGACTGATCGGCATGCTCGAGCGTTTTCTCTCACTTCGTGGCGCGGGCACCGGCAAATGCATGATGACGTTCGGCATCACTGGCACCCGGCGCCAGACCCGAAATGCCCTCAAAGAAGCCTGCAGCATCTGCAAAGCCCAGGGTGGGGTCTACACGGGCACCCGGCTCGGCGATAAGTGGGCAGCCAAGCGTTTTGCCATGCCCTACCTGCGGGAGGCGCTCTGGCAGATGGGCTACGCGGTGGACACACTGGAAACCGCCACCGACTGGGACAACGTCGATAGCCTGCTGAATCTGATCGAGACCAATCTTCGTGACGGGCTGAAAGACCAGCAGGAAGACACCCATGTATTCACGCACCTCTCCCACTTCTACAGCCAGGGCTGCAGCATCTACACCACCTATGTGTTTCGGGTGGGTGACAGCTATCAGGAAACCCTCGCCCGCTGGCAAAAACTCAAGACCAGCACATCCGAACTGATCGTGAACAACCGTGGCACCATCAGCCACCAACACGGTGTCGGCAAGGATCACGCCCCTTATCTACCGGTGGAGAAAGGCGAACTGGGAATGCACGCCATCCGCTCCC
>JAWWAT010000394.1:0-3639 GCA_033721635.1 Marinobacter sp.
GTGAGGAAGCGCCTATTGCCTCAAACAACACCGCGGAAGGCCGCGCCGAGAATCGCCGTGTTGAAGCGCGCATTCAGGTTCGTCGTTAAGTAGCGGACGCTATCTGAGTGGATTGGGAAGGCGCCTGCGGGCGCCTTTTCTGTTTCTGAAAACACGCGAGGAACCGATGCTCAGAGCCATTGCCCTGATATTTACCCTGTCTACGCTGGCCGCGACGGCCCAGGCTCAGGTTTTTCGCTGCGAGCAGAACGGCAACAAAGTCTTCTCCGACCAGCCCTGCGGGGAGGATGCTGAATCGGTGGAATTGCGGGATAACCGCATAGGCGGCAGCTTTAACCAGAACCTCCCAGCGCAAGAGGCAGCTGATCCCGAGGAACAGGCCAAAGAGTCGGAACCCGAGAAAGAGGCCGGCACCTGCCGGTTTATCAACTCCACCGATTTGCGCCGTTATCTGGTTCGGGAACAGGTGGTCCGTGGCATGACCCGGGAGCATGTTCGCCGGGCTTTCGGCAATCCACCCGAAACCTACACCAACCCGCAGGAAGTCTGGATCTACCAGACCCGCTATTACGGGGCGCTTTATGAATTGACCTACGTGTATTTCAGGGATGGCTGTGTTGAGCGGGTGGAGTACCGGAAACCCTGACCGCGTCGATCAGCAGGTTACGGGGCGTCAGCGCCCGATCGCAGAAGTGACCAAGACGTACCTGGTAGCCCTGCTCTTCCAGGAAGAGCGCGTAATCAAGCACCATCCAGAGTTCCAGTGGGCGCCGAAACAGGTGCCGGACCAGCTCATGGCGGCGAACCTCTGTCAGCCGACGCTCGCCAAACGCCAACCAGCGATCAAAATCGACCCTGGCGGGTAACTCCAGGTGCTTTTTCGTCGCTGCCCATCGACAAAAAGCCGGGAAGCCTTCGCTCAGCAGTCGCGCCGGATGGGAAGGTACAGGAAGGTATTCGTCCTGCCTTCGCAGGAACCGTTGCAGGCCATCGAACCCGAGGCGCCACTGACTGATCAAACGAGTCTGTTCCCGCACTCGGGCAGGTGCCGTTACCGTTTCCTGGACCGCCAGCCGCAGATCATTTCGGCCCGGTTGCAGCACTTTCTGATGGCCCGACGCCCGCCGGGAAAGGGGGCGATAAATATCCTGGTCGGTCAGGTGGTAGCAGCAGGGTGAAATGCTCAGCCTGGGCAATCCAGTCTCGCTGCCTCGTTTGAGCAGCTGCCGGTGCAAGTCACCGCAGGCATGGAGCGCAACGCCGTGGTAATCGTCCGGAAGCTTCAGGCCCGGGGCCATCACATCCTGGCAGCCGATCGACACCCGATCCCCGAAGTGCCGGGCCAGCCGGTTTCCATCATGCACCAGTTCCGGATTCCACTCGAAACCCTGTATCTCACCAGGACAAAGCGGCGCCAGCGTCCGGGACAGATGACCCTTGCCGCAACACCAGTCGAGGGCGGGATGGTCCAGCGGTGCCAGTGCAGCCGCGAAGGCGCCTGACTGCAGACGCTTTCGGCCGGGCATATCCGTGGCCCGGATTTCCGGCAGGGTCGCCTTTGATGCCTCATCGTCTGAGGGCAAAAGCGCCGGCAGTTGCACCATGTCGGCATACGCTTCCAGGGACGGCAGCCACCGGGCTGCCCGAGCCGCCAATTCAACAGGGCTGTCATCCAGATGCTTGCATTCGGCATCCGTGAGCTCTGCCAGCATCGCGGCCAGTTCCGGATAAGCTTTTGTCCAGACCGGTTCCGGGGTCATGAACGGCGCCGGTTGCCAAAGCGCCCGGTGCTGCACGAGCCAGTCATTCAGCTGCTGCCATCGCTGGTAAAAAGATTCCGCGCCGTGGTGTAAACTCGCCGCCGGAGGTAACGTCATGCAACTGGCCTTTGTACTTGTTGAACCCAAGGTTCCGGAAAATGTCGGAGCGGCCGCCCGAGCCCTGTGCACCATGGGTTTCGGCGAGCTCTGGCTGGTTAACTCGGATCTGCACACCCGCCCCGAGGCACACTGGCTGGCCCATGGCAGCGACCACATCCTGGACAATGCGCGTATTTTCCCCGATCTGACAGCGGTAAGAAACTCCGTAGACCTGCTGATGGGCACCTCCGCCAAGACACGGCACCAGCGCCAGGATTGGCATGGCCCATCGGATCTGCGAAAGGTTCTGGCCACCAAGGAGGCTTCCGTCGCAACCGCAGCACTGGTGTTCGGCCGGGAAGATCGTGGGCTGTCCAATGACGAACTGGCGCTGTGCGATCTGCTGACCGGCATTCCCATGAAGGTCGCCTACCCCTCCCTGAACTTGGCCCAGTCGGTGATGCTCTATGCCTGGGAAATGTCGGGGCTCTCGGTAGCTACGGAGAGCCAGATTGAGCCCGCAGGTGAACATCGTCTTGGCGCGCTTCGTGGGCGACTCGAAGCCTTGCTACCGGAACTGGATACGCCGCCTGAGGGAAAACTGTCCCAGTGGGTTTTCGAGCGGCTGCCACTACTATCTGATCGGGATATCGGGTTTGCTCATACGCTGTGTTCGAACATTGAGCGCAAACTTGGCCCTCAGCCGCGCGCCGATTCCGAGTAGTCACATGACGGATAGCCCTTCCCGGGATACGCTGTGAATACGTCCATGTACGCTCGACGAAAACATCCATGTTTTCGACGATCCCGGGAAGGGCTATCCGTCCTGCTCCCGAGCCTTTTGCGCGCACCGGTTTGTTGGGACTATTCCTGGAATCTTCCGGGTCGGAAGGCATCCAAAGATATGGCTGGCTCCTCGCCTTCGATGACCTGGGCGATGACATCGGCACTGCCTGCGGACAGGGTCCAGCCGAAGGTGCCGTGGCCGGTGTTCAAATAGAGGTTCTCTCTGGGGCCACGGCCGATAATCGCCGGGCCGTCGGGGGTCATGGGGCGAAAGCCGGTCCAGGTTTCGGCGGCGTCGAGATCGGCACAGCCGGGGAATCGGGACTGGACCGATTTTCGGATAGTTGTCAGTCTCGCCTCGGGAATGTCGCGGTTGAAATCGGCCAGTTCGACGAAGCCGGTGGCCCGTAAACGGTTGCCCAGACGGGTGGAGACGACTTTGTAGTTGTCGTCGTGAATGGTCGATGCCGGACCACGTTCAGGGTCTTTCATGGGGACAGTCAGGCTGTAACCTTTTACCGGATAAATAGGCAATTCCAGGCCCAGCGGTTCCACGAGATAGTTGGACCAGCAGCCGGCGCTGATGACGAAGGCATCCGCTTCGAGAGCTTCCATCGTGCCATCGCTGTCTCTGACCGAAATCGCACTGACCTTTTGGTCATCGGCAATCAGCTTTTCCGCTTCCACGTTATGGCGGACCACCACCCCCTTTGATTCGCAGGCTTTCGCCAGTTCCCGGGAGAATTGATGGCAATCGCCTGTGCCATCGGTGTCGTAGCTCAGGGCACCGTAGAGCGGGCCGTTGCCGACCATGCCGGGTTCGGCCTCGCGTACCTGTTCGGGGGTGAGCAGACGGGAAGGAATGCCGAGCTCCTTCAGAAGTTCATGGGTGGTCCGGTAGCCTTCCAGTGCCTCCGGGGTGCTGGCGAGGTGCAGAAGGCCCTGGTGGTCGCCATCGAAGGCAAGATCCAACTCCTTTTCCAGCGCGAGAAAC
>JAWWAT010000395.1:0-3634 GCA_033721635.1 Marinobacter sp.
CCTGGGTATGGCGGGGCAAGACCTGAAAGTTCTGCGCAAGCTGATTTACCGGCCCTACGGTATCCTGCTGGTGACCGGCCCGACCGGTTCCGGTAAATCCACCACCCTTTACGCCTCGCTTCAGGAAATCAACGATCGCAGCCGCAACATCCTGACCGTTGAAGACCCCATCGAGTACAACCTGCCGGGTATTGGTCAGACCCAGGTCAACACCAAAGTGGACATGACCTTTGCCCGTGGCCTTCGGGCTATTCTGCGTCAGGACCCGGACGTGGTGATGATCGGTGAGATCCGTGACCTGGAAACGGCAGAAATTGCGGTACAGGCGAGTCTGACCGGTCACCTGGTACTGTCCACGCTGCACACCAACACCGCCGTTGGCGCCATCACCCGGCTTATGGACATGGGCATCGAGCCCTTCCTGATTTCGTCAAGCCTGGTGGGTATTGTGGCCCAGCGTCTGGTTCGGGTTCTGTGCAAGGAATGCCGGGAGCCCTACACACCCACGGAAGAGCACTGCGAGTTCCTGCAGCAGGACCCCGCCAATCCGCCTACCATTTACCGGGCAACCGGTTGTAGCCACTGCAACCAGCTGGGTTACCGCGGGCGTATTGGTATCTATGAGGTGGTGGAGATCTCCGAGGAAATCAGCTCACTCATCCACAAACGTGCCGGCGAGCTGGATCTGGAAAAGGTTGCTCGCCAGCATGGCCCGAGCATTCACGCAGACGGTGTGCAGAAAATCCTGGATGGTGTGACCACGGTGGAAGAAGTGCTTCGCGTGACACACCGGGGCCAGTAAACCATGCCAGCATACGAATACAAGGCGCTGGATTCCCGGGGCAAGCAGAAACACGGTGTGGTCGAGGCGGATGCGCCGCGAGCGGTCCGGCAGCAACTGCGGGAGCGTGGCCTGACGCCCTTGGCGGTAGAGCCAGCAGCGGAAAAACAGGCCCGCAGCAATCCTCTGAGCAGCCGGGGTTCACTGGCCGCTGCCGATCTGGCACTGGTCACCCGCCAACTGGCAACGCTGATTCAATCAGGTATTCCCATCGAGCAGGCACTCTCTGCGGCTGCGCAGCAATCCCCAAAGCCAAGAATTCGCAGCATGCTGATCGCGATCCGGGCCAAGGTCATGGAAGGCTACACGCTGGCAGACAGCCTGGGTGAGTTTCCCCGCGCCTTCCCGAGGCTGTATCGCTCTACCGTTGCTGCAGGGGAGCACGCCGGCCACCTGGATCTGGTACTCAACCGGCTGGCGGATTACACCGAAAGCCGTCAGGAGGCACGCCAGAAGATTCAGCTGGCGGCGATCTACCCCATCATCCTGAGTGTCGTTGCCATCGCGATTGTGGTGTTCCTGCTTACCTATGTGGTGCCGGATATCATTGACGTGTTTCTGAAACAGGGGCAGGAACTGCCGACGCTGACCATGGCGATGCTTGCGGTATCGGAATTCCTGGCGGATTTCGGTGTCTACCTGTTTATACTGCTGGTGGCAGCGCTGATGGTGTTCCGTTTTTTCCTGACCAAGCCCGGCTTCCGCCTGCGGTTTCACAAGCGTTTGTTACATCTGCCACTGTTTTCCGGGATGGTTCGCGGGGTAAACACCGCCCGCTACGCCAGCACTCTGAGCATTTTGACCACCAGTGGCGTGCCGCTGGTAGAGGCGATGCGCATTGCTGGTGAGGTGCTCTCCAACGATTTTCTGCGCCAGGAATTGCGGGATGCGGCCCGAAAAGTCAGCGAGGGCGGCTCATTGCACCGTTCTCTCGATCAGACTGGCTATTTCCCGCCGATGATGCTGCATATGATTGCCAGCGGGGAGGCCAGTGGCGAGCTGGACAGCATGCTGGAGCGGACCGCGCGCATGCAGGAAAACACCCTGCAATCCAAGATTGCCGCGATTGTGGGGCTGTTCGAGCCGATGATGCTGCTGGTGATGGGCGTGGTGGTGCTGATCATCGTGCTGGCCATCATGCTGCCGATACTGAATATGAGTAATCTCGTGGGATGAATCCCGCGCCGGATTGTCAGTAGACGAATCCGAACCGAAAGCAATCCATGCCAATAACGAGTGAGACAATGACCATCAAGAACCTCAATACACACAACTCCAGCCGTGGCTTCACCCTGATCGAAATCATGGTGGTGATGGTGATCCTGGGCCTGCTGGTGGCCATCGTGGCACCCAACATCATGGGTCGGAGTGATCAGGCAAAAGTCACCGTGGCGGAAACCCAGTTGAGCAACATCGCCAACGCATTGGATCTCTACCGCCTGGACAACAGTCATTACCCGTCTACCCAGCAGGGGCTCCAGGCGCTGGTATCCAGGCCCAGTGGCAGCCCGGAACCGAAGAACTGGAACCAGGACGGATACCTGAAGAGTGTGCCTGAGGATCCCTGGGGCAACGAATACCAGTACATCAGCCCGGGCACCGAAGGCCCTTATGATCTTTACTCCTACGGCTCTGATGGTCAGGAAGGCGGCGACGGCGACGCTGCGGATATCAGCGTCTGGAATACCGAGGGCTAAATCACCGTGCAGGCCAGATCCCGACAGACCGGTTTCACCCTGATTGAGATACTGGTGGTCCTGGTGGTTGTGGGTCTGCTCGCCTCCCTTGCGGTCTTCACGATGGGGGGAAGCTCCCAGCAGCGGGAATTGGAAAACGAGGTCAGGGAACTGTATCTGCTCATGCAGACAGCGTCTGAACAGGCAGTGCTCAATAACCTGGAACTGGGCCTGAAGCTTGAAGAAGACGGCTATCAGTTTGTGGCCTTTCAGGATCAGACCGGGGACTGGAAAGCCTCAGGGGAGCGTATGTTCCGGGCCCGTAGCCTGCCCGAATGGCTGACTGTTACCGAGTTTATTGAAAGCGACGCACCGAGACTGGCCTCATCCGAAGACACCTTGCTACCGGATGTGGTGTTTTTCTCCAGTGGCGAGACAACACCGTTCGAGCTTGAATTCACCATTGGCAACGGCTCAGACACCATGCATGTGCTCGCCTCTGATGGTATATCGCCCATGGAGTGGCGCAAGCCGGGCGATGAGGGGAGCAGCGGGTGAGAACGAACAAAGGGTTTACCTTGATCGAAGTGCTCATCGCTTTGCTTGTGTTCGGTTTGATTGCGACCGCAGCAGCGGAAGTGGGTAGCCAGTATATTTCCAGCTACGAACGGGTGCGGGACAAAACCCTGGCCAGCTGGCTGGCGGATAATCGAATCAATGAAATCCGCCTCCAGGAAAACATCCCGGGAATTTCCGAGAACTCCAAGGACACCGATTTCGGGCCGTATCGCTGGCGCGTGACCACAGCCATTCTCGCCACCGCAGAGGCGAAAATGCGTCGGGTGGAGGTGACAGTCGCCCGTTACCGTGAGGAAGGCGCGGCGCCGGTTCCAATACACACCCTGTCTGCTTTCGTGGGAACACAGTGATGGTTGTGCCCCGCAAGAACTGCCAGTCCGGACAACGTGGTTTCACTCTGCTGGAGGTGTTGATCGCGGTTACCATAACCGCCGTTATCGGTCTGGGTGTGTGGCAGGTTATTAATGGGGTGGTGAACTCCCGCGATCGGGTTAATGAACTCGCTGAACAGTTCGACGGGCTGCAGCGGGCCATGCTC
>JAWWAT010000396.1:0-3631 GCA_033721635.1 Marinobacter sp.
AGTTACTGCAGGCGACCCTAGCTGTCTTTCCACTCCGGCTTGCGCTTCTCCAGAAACGCGCAGATACCTTCCTGGGCATCGTTGGCCATCATGTTGTCGGCCATCACTTTTGATGTGTACTCGTAGGCTTCTTCCAGCGGCATTTCCAACTGCCGGTAGAAGGCCTCCTTGCCGATTTTCAGGGTGTGGCCAGACTTATCGGCAATGGTGCGGGCCAGCTTGTAGACCATCTCGTCCAGGTGCTGCTCGTCGACAATCTGATTGACCAACCCAATGCGTTCCGCCTTCACGGCACCGATCATTTCCCCGGTCAACAGCATTTCCATGGCGTGCTTGCGGGACACGTTCCGGGACAGGGCCACCATTGGTGTTGAACAGAACAGCCCGATGTTCACCCCGGGCGTGGCAAACCGCGCGGTATCGGCCGCCACCGCCAGGTCACAACTGGCCACCAGCTGGCAGCCTGCGGCAGTGGCAACGCCCGCTACCCGGGCAATCACCGGCCGGGGCAGATTCACGATCTGCTGCATCACCTTGCTGCACTGGTTAAACAGCGCCAGCTGGAATTCATGGCTATCAAACTGCTCCCGCACTTCCCGCAGATCATGGCCGGCACAGAACACATTGCCATGGGCCGCCAGGACCACAACCCGGGTCTCGGCATCCGAGGCAATAATGTCCAGCTCTTCAGACAAGGCCTCCAGCATGGCCATGGAAAGGCTGTTCTTCTTCTCTGGCTGGTTCAGGGTGAGCGTGGTAATGCCATTCTCGCTGTACTTGTGCACCAGTTCTGCTGTTTGTTCGGTCATGAGGACACTCCATTTTTAACGTTGCTGCACCGGGCAACCTGCAAACTTACCCAGAGTATTGCTGACTGTGTCTATACTGTCGAAGCGACTTTTGTAGGATGCTCAGTTTTCAGGGCCGTGAGGTTGTTATAAACCTCTGCCGCCCATAGGCTTATTGGTATAAGCCAAAATGCAGAGAGGAAAACGCATGTCCAAATCGATAATCCTCAAAGCCCTCTTCGCCATCGCGGTTATTGGCGGAGCAATCTTCATTATCATCAAGGACGAGCCGGCAACACCGACCGGTGATATCCAGAGCATCCAGCCGCTGCCAGAGCAGGACAATCCGTAAGCCAGACGACACACCAATACCGGAACAGGCGAACCCACATTGCAGACCACCCGAATCAAAGGACTGACCATCGCAGCCCTGGGCGTACTCTTTATTGTTCCGGATGCGCTGCTGGTAAAGATTACCTCCGTCGACCCGGTGGTTTTCCTGTTCTGGCGGGGGCTTCTGCTGGCCCTCAGTTTCTTTGTGATCAGCTTGGCCCGTTACCGTTCCCGACTCGTGCCTGAAATCCGCAAATGCGGCCGAAAAGGCCTGTTCTGCGCCGGCGCCTTCGCCATCAGCACGCTCGGCTTTGTAGTGGGTATGAAAAACACCGCTGCCGGCAATGTGCTGGTGATTCTCAACACTGCACCGGTTATCGCCGCCATTATTGCCTGGGCTGTCTGGAAAGAGACCCTGCCGCTGCGAACCTGGGTGGTCATCCTCGTGTGTGTGACCGGTGCCACCTTCATGGCCGTGGGAGAATTCGGCAAAGGGGATCCTCTGGGCCTTTTGATGGCGGTGGTTGCCGCTACGGCTCTGGCTTCCAATCTCAACGTTGCGCGCTCCAAACCCGACAGTGACATGAGCGTGATGCTCATGTTCGGTGCCCTGGTGCTGGCAGGCGTGGCCGCTTTGTTTGGCGGAGCCCAGATGCCGTCGGGTCGGGACTTCTTCTTCATTGCCCTGCTCTGCCTGATTTTCCTGCCAACCGCCTGCATCCTGATCCAGATTGGCCCCCGTTATATTCCGGCGGCAGAAGTCAGCCTGATGCTGTTACTGGAAACCGTGCTCGGCTCTTTCCTGGTGTGGCTGTTCCTGGGCGAAGTGCCCCCAAAACTCAGCCTGGTTGGCGGTGTCATCGTGTTCTCGGCGCTGGCCGTGCATGGCTGGACGGAAGTCAGCCGATACCGGAAGGCGAGGCTGGCAGTTGATTAACCCGGTTCCCTCGCGCGAAGATACGCGCTGATCAAAAACAAGGAACCGCAAACATGACCACCGTACCCCAGCTAACCGACGCACTGCTCACCCTGGAAAACCGGGTAGCCACCCTCACACTGAACCGTCACGACTTGCGCAATGCGCTCACAGGCTCAAACCTGATCGACGACATCGTGACCACCGCGGAATGGGTGAACCAGTGCGAAGAGGTGTCGGTGCTGGTGATTACAGGAGCGGGATCCGCCTTCAGCGCTGGGGGCAATATCCGGGACATGGCCAATCGCAGCGGCGATTTCGCCGGTGACGTGGCCGAATGCGCCGACCGCTACCGAAAAGGCATCCAGCGTATTCCCCTGGCCCTCCAGAATGTGGAAGTGCCCATCATCGCCGCCGTAAACGGCCCTGCCATCGGTGCCGGCTTCGATCTGGCCAACATGGCAGATATCCGCATCGCCTCTGAAAGCGCAAAGTTCGGCGAAACCTTCCTCAACCTCGGCATCATCCCCGGCGACGGTGGTGCCTGGTTTATGCAGCGCCTGATCGGCTATCAGCGCGCATTCGAGCTGACTCTCACCGGGCGGGTCATCGATGCTACTGAGGCAAAGGAGTTGGGTATTGTTCTTGAGGTTGTGCCGGCGGAAGAACTACTGAACGCAGCCAATGCCATGGCCAGCCGCATCGCCAGCCAGCCACCAAAAGCCACGCGCCTGACCAAACGCCTGATGAAAATGGCGCCGAGGATGGAGTTGAAGGATTTTCTGGATGTGTGTGCCAACTTCCAGGGCATGTGCCATAACGAGCCCGAGCACCTGGAAGCAGTGAATAGAATGCTGGAGGCGATGTCAAAGAAATAAGTGAGGCGGCGCGACGGCCGCCTTTTTAAGAGGCGGGGCTATTGCGAAGTAAAAACCTTCAGGTCGAGTTCTTTTTCCACCTGCCTTGCAATGGTCTCGTCAGAAAGGCTGAAAGCCACGTGATAACCCTTCTCCGGCTCAATACCGCCATCATTGATGATGGCAACCACCTGCGCCGGATCGGTCAACTCGCTCACATCCTCAACCAGCGCAATCTGGTCATCCTCGGAAAGCAGGCTATTGGCCGCCTCAATCGCCGACGAAGCTCCCTCGCCCGGTGACGGCGTACAGACAACCATCCTGGCCTGCCCTACTGGCGTCACAATCAGCCGCTTGGCTTTTTCGATGGGATCGTTCACGTAATCTGCAATTTGCTTACCGATAGCTTCAACTTCGGCCATGGCGTTCTGTCTCCTTGTGCGGAAAACATTGAGCTAAAGCTTACGGTGGGACAGGAATCGTCGATCACTCTTTTCCAACACGGAAAGCGTTTACAGAGAGTCGGGGGATGTCAGCAGAGAGCACACAATTACGAGTCAAATGGTGCTCCGGGCCGGAATCGAACCGGCACGACCTAACGGTCGAGAGATTTTAAGTCTCTTGTGTCTACCAATTTCACCATCCGGGCATTCGGGGGGAGGTTTTGACGGGCAGAATTGTATAAGTCTGCGTGGGGTAACGCAATTCGGATTCTGCCCTCGCCTTCAGGCGGCGGG
>JAWWAT010000397.1:0-3592 GCA_033721635.1 Marinobacter sp.
CCCCGCAGGTGCCACATGCACCCCGGGCCGCGTGACCCTTCCGGACACTGAAAAGCTGCGAAGCCCCTTGCGACCATGTCGCCCCTGGCTGGCGAACCATTCGGCACCCTGGGCATGGATGCGCGGGATCCAGTAAACCGTCTCGACGTTATTCACCAGAGTGGGCTTGCCAAAGAGCCCTTTCTGGGCAACGAACGGCGGGCGATGGCGCGGCTTGCCCGGCTTGCCCTCCAGGGACTCGATAAGGGCGGATTCCTCGCCGCAGATATAGGCGCCAGCGCCGCGGCGCAGGATGATAAAACCCGGCTCGACGATTTCGGCCGCTTCCAGCTCGGCAATGGCCTCTTTAAGAACACCGTGCAGGCCGGGATACTCGTCTCGTAGATAAATGTAGAGCGCCTGCGCCTCGACTGCCCAGGCGCTAACCAACGCGCCTTCCAGAAACCCATGGGGTTCGCGTTCCAGGAAATAACGGTCTTTGAAGGTGCCCGGCTCGCCTTCGTCGGCATTGATCACCGCATAACGTGGCCCGGGCTCCGCACGCACGGCCTGCCATTTTCGGAAGGTGGGAAATCCGGCGCCGCCCAGACCACGCAGGCCGGCGCCTTCAAGTTCTTTCACCAGCGAGTCGGCGCTCACCCGGCCTTCGCGGCAATCTTCCAGCAACCCATAACCGCCCGTCGAGCGGTAAGCCGCAAGGCCTTTCCAGCGGATTTCCTCTGGCTGAACCTGCCCATGTTCTACGGCATCACCCACATTGAACGCATTGGCATGGCATACATGATGATGCCCGACGGCCACTACCGGTGCTGTTTCACAGCGCCCCATGCAAGGCGCGCGTAGCACCCTCACCCGGGTGGGATTAGCCCCGTCAACCAAATCCTGATGCAGCGCCTCTGCTCCGGCCAGTTGACACGAAAGCGAATCACATACACGCAAGGTTATTGCCGGTGGTGGCGTTTGTTCGTCGTGAATAACATCGAAATGGGCGTAGAAGGTGGCCGTTTCATAGATGGCCGCCATGGGCAGATTCATGAAAGCTGCCAGGGCCCGGAGCCGGGGCATGGAGAGGTAACCGTAGGTGTCCTGAAGTGCATGCAGGTGTTCAATCAGACGATCTCGGCTGCGCAAGGACGAATCCCTACGTTCGTCACCGATCAGGTCCCGCAGCTCCGACAACAGGGCCGGTTCGAGTTGCCGGCCCCGAAGTGCAGAACGCCGTCGTTTGACCTTCTTATTGTCTGTGCTCATTGTTTTTGTCCAGGCCTCAAAGTACCGAAGGCAGCCTGGATGGCTGGCCTGACCACTTGGCATTCATTGAAGCATATACGGACGGATTGCCGCCAGCGGCCTGTCGGGCTTGCACCGGAGAACGTCGTTTTTGGATTGATGTAACCCATGGTTCAAGAGAAGATAACGCTCTCGGACTTCATGGGCGAAACCTGCGCCCCCTCAGCATACCAACAACCACAAGTAGGGACTTGCCATGAAACTCAAAGATTCCGTCGCCATTGTCACCGGTTCCTCCTCCGGTATCGGCGCCGCCATCGCCCGCCTGTTTGCCGAGTACGGCTGCCACGTGGTGATCAACTACAGTAATAATGAGGACGGCGCCCGGGCGGTAGCCGCCGACTGCGAGAAGCTCGGTGTAAAAACCCTGGTAATGCGCGCCGATGTGGCGGAAGACGCAGACTGCCGCGCCCTGGTGGACGCCACTCTGGACCAGCTAGGGCGTGTTGATATCTTGGTAAACAACGCCGGCACCACGAAATTCTGTGACCACGCCAACCTCGACGGCCTCGACAAGCAGGACTTCCTCGACCTGTACGCCGTCAATACCGTGGGCCCCTTTCAGATGACCCGTGCCGCGGAGAAAGCCCTGCGAGCCAATGGTTCCGGGCACATCATCAACATGGCTTCCATTGCCGGTCTCGCTGGCAATGGAAGCTCCATAGCCTATGCGGCCTCAAAGGGCGCCCTGATAACCATGACCCGCTCCCTGGCCCGGATCATGGGCCCGGAAGTGCGGGTCAATGCCGTCTGTCCCGGTTTTGTTCAGGGTGAGTGGCTGAAAAAGGGTCTGGGCGAAGAGAAGTACAACGCGTTACTGGAGAAGACCAAGGGTGCCTCGCCCCTTCATGATACTGCCTCGCCGGAAACCGTGGCCGACGTCTGCCTGGGCCTGATCATCGGCGGCGACCTGACCACCGGGGAAACCATCCTCATCGACGGCGGCGCTCACCTGGGCATGGCGCCGGTTCGCCGTTAACAGCCCTGTTCACTGGCCCTCGCCTGTCTAAAAGGAGCATCAGATGTCAGGTCCCCTGGCTCACATTCGTGTTTTGGATCTATCCAGGGTCTTGGCAGGCCCCTGGGCGGGTCAGATCTTTGGTGATCTGGGCGCTGAAGTTATCAAGATTGAGCGCCCGTTAACCGGTGACGACACTCGATCCTGGGGCCCGCCCTACCTGAAGAGCGTCGATGGCAGTGCTGAGCTCTCCGCCTACTTCCTGACCGCAAACCGAAACAAGCAGTCCCTGGTGATCGATATTGCCCATCCCGAGGGGCAGGAGCTGATTCGCAAACTGGTGGCCGAATCGGATGTGGTATTGGAAAACTTCAAGGTGGGCGGGCTCAAACGTTATGGCCTGGATTATGACAGCCTGAAACTCATCAACCCTAAACTGATCTACTGTTCTATTACCGGATTTGGCCAGGATGGCCCCTACGCGAACCGTCCCGGCTACGATTTCCTGATTCAGTCCATGGGCGGCCTGATGAGTATCACCGGACAGCCAGACGGTGAGCCGGGTGCCGGCCCCATGAAGGTGGGCGTTGCCCTGACTGACATCCTGACCGGACTCTACGCCACCATCGGTGTGCTCGCCGCTCTCAACCATCGCGAACGGACTGGCGAAGGCCAGTACGTGGAAGCTGCGCTGCTAGACGTTCAGGTAGCCTGCCTGGCCAACCAGGCCATGAATTACCTGACAACGGGCAAGGCACCAGCCCGGATGGGGAATGCCCACCCGAACATCGTCCCTTATCAGGACTTCCCCACTGCGGACGGTAATATGGTCCTGACGGTCGGCAACGATGCGCAGTTCGCTCGGCTCTGCGACGCTCTTGGACACCCGGAATGGGCAAGTGATGAGCGATTCGCCAGCAATCGTGCCCGGGTGGCAAATCGCAGGGAGCTGATTCCCAAACTACGGCAGGCGACCGTGATGCGTTCAACACGGGAATGGGTGGATGTTCTGGAACGCTCGGGTGTGCCCTGTGGTCCGGTTAACACCCTGGATGAGGTGTTCGATGATCCTCAGGTTCTTGCGCGGGGAATGAAACAGTCTTTACAGCATCCGGACCTGGGTGGGGTACCGACGGTAGGTAATCCGATCAAGCTTAAACTTACACCTGTCAGTTACCGGATGGCACCGCCGCTTCTGGGAGAACATTCGGAACAGGTTCTGCAGCAGATTGTAGGTTTGTCAGCCGATGATATTAAGGCGCTGCGGGAACGGGGTGTGGTTTCCTGAGAAGGTAAAAAATGGAGGCGCGGGTCGGAATCGAACCGGCGTACACGGAGTTGCAG
>JAWWAT010000398.1:0-3586 GCA_033721635.1 Marinobacter sp.
CGAGCGTGCCAAGGCATACATTACTGAGTGGCGAGGCAAGGAGCCGGCTCAGCTGGAAGAAGGCGGCCCTCTTACTCCGGAAGAACGTGGCTGGTACGCGGTGAACTTTATACACAATGAGGGGCATGACTTTGTCGGGCAGTTTGTGGTGGACGCCACTGGCCAGACCCAGTGGGTCCAGACTGAGCGGGTCACGGAAGGTATCAGTCAGTTTTTTACCAGCGGTGTAAGGCAGCTGGAAGCAAATTACCGCACCGGCGAGGAGATTACGGCCGGCGATATCGGCTGGGCTTCGGTGGATGTGCTGGTGTTCGCCAGCGCGGTGAAAGTGCTTCGTGCCGGTCGCACGGCGGCAAAAGCCACCCAGGGGGCCAGGCTTTCAACCCGGTCAGCGGCATTGGCCGCCCGAATTACCGGCAGTGGACGGCTGATTCTTCGTAGTGCCCGTTATGCGAAATGGCCGGTTATCCTTGGGGCCGGATATCTGGTTGTCACCCATCCCGGTCTGATTAACGATTTTTTTGCCGAAGTGGCAGGCGTGCTTGGCGTATCTCCGGTGGCTATTCAGATCGCAGGCTGGTTAATTATTCTTGTACCGGCCCTGTACCTGTTCAGCTGGCTGTTGTGGCCGGCTATCGTCGTGCTTCGGGGTCTGCTTGCGGCGCTTTACCGGCTTGCCGGAAGAAGGCCCGGCTATTCGGGCCTTCAGTGAAACCTGGCAGAGCAGCACCCCCAGGTTAACGTGTTCAGGGACGGCGAACGTACCAGTAGTTCTGGAATTCATGATCCAGCTCGTGGACGTCAAAGGGTCAATCGGGTGATCACGGTCATCATGATTGTGACTCGAACCCACTATATCCTGGGCGTGATAGCACCGTCCGATGCGAGTACATTGTGGATGCCCCGCAGTACAGAAAAATTAGTAGTAAGGGAGGGTGCTGACTTGGCTGAATAGGTTAGTGGGGCCGCCCCGATTCGCCTTAGAAACACTGAATGTATGTTTTTTGATCTGATTGTTCTGGAAGAGTAGTCTGGTAGGGGTTCTCTAGTTGCGCAAATCTTGGGCTTTAACGATTTACGAAATGAGTCTGTCCCCACAAATACATTATGGAAGAGGCCCTGGCTATGAAGCTGGCCGAATTTATCCAGACGGAAACGGAACAACTGCTCGAAGACTGGGCAGAAGCCGCAATGACAATTGCACCTGAGTTGAGGGGGGAGGACAACCGCGTTCTGGAAGACCATGCCCGTGCGATGCTGAAGTTCATCACTGAAGACCTACTGAAACCTGAGACCGATCTGGAGTCTGCACGTAAGGCCGTGGGAGAAGGCATATTTCCTGCTTCAAAAGCCGCTGAAAACCATGGCTCAGAACGCCATAGCCAAGGTTTTTCAATGCTTCAGATGATACAGGAGCTGCGGGCCCTAAGGGCGCGGGTTATGAAGGCTTGGGGCGATGAGCAGCAAGGTCTCACCACCAAAGACATTGATGAGCTTTTACGTTTCAACGAAGCCATAGACCAGTTGATTGCCAACTCGGTGGCTAGCTACTCCCTCCGTAAAGAACAGGAAACGCGCCTGTTCGAAGCCATGCTGAAAGTGTCCCCCGACCCCTCGGCCATATTTGATTCGGAAGCCAAACTCCTGTTGCTAAACACTCCGATGGCCGAGCTGGCTAACACGACAGCCGGGGAGGCTGTTGGCAAAACCCCGTTAGAGCTAGATCTGGAGTCGGGCTTTGCCCAGGAATTGCACAACACCATTGCCGCGACCGTTGCCACTGGCCAGTTCCAGCGCAGGGAGATCTTTTGCCCTTCTCCCTCAGGGCATGAATTGTATTTTGATTGCCAGCTCGCCCCGGTTTTTGATGACAGGAACGCAGTTGAAGCTGTCGCTAAAACCTCGCGGGACATCACAGAGCGTAAACTGGCTGAATATCAGGTCTGGCAAAGTGCCAATTTTGATTCGCTCACCAACCTTCCCAATCGACGGCTGTTCCTCGATCGCCTTGAACAGACCTTGCTGGAGGCGGAACGAAAGGGAAGTTCCTTTGCCTTACTATTCGTCGATCTGGACCGCTTCAAGCAAGCCAACGACCAGCTCGGCCACAGGTCCGGTGACCGACTGCTAGAGCAGGTAGCTGAACGGATAAGCACCAATGTCCGGGCCATGGATACCTTTGCTCGTCTTGGCGGAGACGAGTTCACTTTAATCCTTAAAGACACAGATCGTGACGGTGCAATGGAGGCCGCCAGGTCGCTCCTGGCTACTCTCGAAGGAACCTTTCACGTTGATGCTCACAAGTTGCATATATCCGGCAGCATTGGCGCGACCCTTTATCCCGACCACGGTACCAACGGCGATCAACTGATGCACAATGCCGACCAAGCTATGTACGCCTCCAAAGAGAACGGAGGTCAACAAGTTCAGATGTACGAATCCTGGATGGCATATAGCGAATCAGAGCACATGAAGTTGAATAGGGAGCTGGATGAGGCGCTCAGAGAGAATCAACTGAATGTTTACTACCAACCTATAATTGATCTCCGTAATGGCACCATCTCCGGCGCCGAAGCTTTGCTCAGGTGGAACCATCCAAGGAAGGGGTTGTTGACGCCTGCCTCCTTCCTTAGTGTCACTGAACAAAGCGGCATTACGAACAGTATCAACACCTACGTTATGGATCAGGCGGTGACGTGCTCGCACCGGTGGCGCAATATGAACGACGAGGCTTTTCCGATCAACATCAATGAATCACCCGCCTCCTTTTTTACGCGAACCCTTGTGGACCAATGGCGAGGGCGACTAGCAGCAAGCGATCTCGATGGGAGTCGGATCACTATGGAACTGACACCGGCTTCCCTTAATAATATTCGGGCCTCGGGTCTCAATCCTTTCCAGAGCTTTGCTTTGACAGGATTGCGGCTACACCTGTCAATCGACGAGTTCGGTATTGAACCCTTCTCCCTATTCGCTATTCAGGAGTTCAAGATGGATAGTGTGAAGATCGACAGAGAACTAATCAAGAACGCAGGCCAAGGCGGTGATGCCGACCGCATACTCGAGGCCATAGTCGCTATGGCTCATGCGATAGATGTCCAGGTAGTTGCAGTTGGGGTTGAAAATGACGAGCAATTCCAATTCCTCTCCAGTGCCGGCTGCGACCATGCCCAAGGATTCCTGTTCTCCGAGCCCCTTAACCAAGAAAATTTTGAGGAATTGCTAAGACGGCAGTACCAAATAAAGTCTTGTTAGAGGACGTCAGCTCAAAATAGATTCTCCGCATGCCTATTTTGTCCGCACATGGATATCGTGCTGAGGGAAAGGAATCTCGATGCCTGCTTCATGCAGAGCACGAGTGGTCTCGGCGTGGATCTCGTGGGACAGGGGCATAATATCCAGGGGGTCGGTAACAAATACCCGTAGCTCGAAATCGATGCGGCTGTCACCCAGGCCGACACAGAACACCGCTGGCGCGGGATCCTCGACCACACGCTCGTTGTCCTGCGCCACCTTCGTAAGCAGCTCCTGTACCTGATCTACATCGGAGCCATAGGCAACGCCGACGTGCAATATGACACGGGTA
>JAWWAT010000399.1:0-3567 GCA_033721635.1 Marinobacter sp.
ATCCCGTTGGCGAGCAGACCATCCTGACCAAGGAAGGCTTCAAGGAAGTCGGTGAGCCGGTCAAGCTGGGCGAGGGTGTCGGCGTGGCCATGCGCCAGCGTGATACCGACCTGGCCGATGAGGTTAACGCGGCCCTGGCGACGCTGAAGGAAGATGGCACTTACGACACCATCATGAAAAAGTACTTCAACTACGATATCAAGATGTAAATCTGCCGAGGGGTGGCCCTTTGGGGCTGCCCCTGCTTACCGGACTTTCCCATGCTTGATCTGAAAGGCTATGGCCCGGCCCTGATGGAAGGGGCAATAGTCACCATTGAACTGGCCTTCCTGTCTCTCGCTCTCTCGGTAGCCCTGGGACTGATTGGTGCGTCTGCCAAACTGTCACAAAGCCGGGTTGCCAAAGGGATTGCGACTACCTATACCACCCTGATTCGAGGCGTGCCCGACCTGGTAATGATGCTGTTGTTCTACTATGGCGGCCAGGTTGCAGTGAATATGCTCTCGGATTACATCTGGAAAGCTTACGAAATCGACTTTTTCTTTCAGTTCGACCCGTTTATCTCCGGCGTGGTAACGATCGGGCTGATTTTCGGCGCTTACATGACCGAAACGTTCCGGGGCGCATTCCTGGCGGTTGAAACCGGCCAGATTGAGGCTGCCCGGGCCTACGGCTTTACCCGTTTTCATACTTTCCGCAGAATCATGCTGCCTCAGATGCTGCGCCATGCCCTGCCCGGTCTGGGCAACAACTGGCAGGTTCTGTTGAAGACTACTGCTCTGGTATCGATCATCGGGCTGACAGACATGGTCCGAGTCGCAGAAGAAGCAGCCAAAGCCGAGCGCATGCCGTTCCACTTTTTCATTCCGGTGGCGTTTGTTTATCTGACCCTCACGGCGGGGTCTGAATTGTTTATCAAGTGGCTCGACAAACGAGCCAATGTCGGCGTGGTTCAGGGGAGTTAACGGATGCCTGATTTCATTGCCGAGTGGCTGAACCAGAACGAAATCTTTACCGCCATGACCATCATGGAATACTGGGACGGCATGGTGACCACCGTGCACCTGGTGTTCCTGTCACTGGTTATCGGTCTGCTGGTGGCGGTTCCACTGGCGATCCTCCGGACGGTTCGCAACCCGTTCGTGTCTGGGCCGGTGTGGCTCTACACCTACCTGTTCCGCGGCACTCCGTTGCTGATCCAGCTGTATATCATTTACTACGGACTGGCCCAGATTGAGGGCATCCAGGAAACTTTCTGGTGGGAGATTTTCCGGGAGCCTTTCTACCCGGCCCTGCTGGCTTTCACACTCAACACGGCGGCTTATACCACGGAGATCATCCGGGGTGCGATTGTGTCTACGCCCAATGGTGAGATTGAGGCGGCCAAGGCCTATGGCATGAACTGGTTTATGCGGATGCGGCGGATTGTTCTGCCGAGTGCGGCGCGGCGGGCGGTGCAGGCCTATTCGAACGAGGTGATTTTCATGCTGCACGCCAGTGCGATCGCCAGTGTGGTGACCATCGTGGATCTGACTGGGGCAGCCCGTAACATATACTCCCGGTTTTATGCGCCGTTTGATGCGTTTATCTTTGTCGCGCTTTGTTATATGGCGCTGACTTTTATCTTGGTATTCGCTTTCCGCAAACTCGAAAATCACCTGCTGAAGCATCAGCGGCCGGTTAGCGGCTGATTCCGATTATAGTGCCCGGGCAGGCAGGGTATTGCCTCCCGGGAACCGCTACGAGCACATCCATGTGCGCTTGACTGAAGCCATCCATGGCTTCAGACATTCCCGGGAGGCAATACCCTGCCCGCCCCCAAACCTGGTTCGGGGCTTCTATGGCAGCAAAACACGACCTGTTCGGAACGAATTCTGACTGGCTTTCCCACACCCTGGACAACGAAAACGCCTCACTTCCAGAAACCAAAACACGCCTCCCCGATGGCACCCGCATCAGCCGCAAGGCGGTGGGCGTTCTGGACATTGTTCCTCCGGCTGGCCGGAGCAATCCGAATGCTGAAGCCATCATCGTTTCCGCCGGTGTTCACGGGAACGAAACAGCGCCTATTGAGGTTCTGAACAAACTGGTTTCCGAACTGATCGATGGCGAATGGGAACTGGCGTGTCCGGTCCTGCTGATCCTGGGCAACCCGCCTGCAATGGTGGCTGGAAAACGCTTTCTGGAAGTGAACCTGAACCGGCTGTTCGATGGCGCGCACGGACGGAGCGAGTATAAGGGGCTGACCGAAGCTGCACGGGCGCAGGAGCTTGAAGAGGCCTGCAGGCAGTTTGCCATGGCGAATCCACAGGCGCTTTATCACTACGATCTGCACACGGCCATTCGGCCGTCTCACCGTGAGCGGTTTGCGCTGTATCCGCATGTTGAGGGGCGGACGGTTCCGGTCGATCAATGTGATTTTCTGCTGGAGGCGGAGGTGGAGACGCTTCTGCTGCAGCATAAGGCGGGCACGACGTTTTCGTCGTTTTCTTCGTCGCTGTTGAAGGCCGAGAGTTTTACCGTGGAACTGGGCAAGGTGCAGCCGTTTGGTCAGAATGATCTGGGGCGTTTTTCCGGTATACGGGATGCCTTGCGGCGGCGGTTCCGGGGACAGCCCTCACCTGCGCCACAGCCGCCGTTTGATCACCTGACAGTGTTCGAGGTGGTGCACGAGATTCTGAACACCGGGGAAAGTTTCCAGTTCCATATTCCGGACGATGTGGCCAATTTTACCGAATACCCGCCCGGCACCGTCATCTGGGAGGATGATGAGACCAGCTACCGGGTGGGACATGCGCCAGAGGCGATTGTGTTTCCCAATCGGGAGGTGCCGGTTGGCCATAGAGTCGGGCTGATGATCCGGCCCAAGACGGGGTCAAATGAGAGCTTCATCTGACCCCGATTTCAGCTACTCAGGCCGGGGCGTTTTCAGGTTCCGGCACGCTGGCTTTGATCAGCTGGGTACAGACCGCCGGGATGACCAGCAATGTGAGTACCGTTGAGGCCAGCAGGCCGGAGATGATGGCCCAGGCCATGGGTGGCCAGAGTGTCGAGCTGGAGAACGCCAGCGGCAGCAGGCCAGCCACGGTGGTTGCGGTGGTCAGCAGGATCGGTCGGGTGCGCTGTTCTACTGCGTTGCGCATGGCATCGCGAATGTCTTTTCCTTTCTCCAGTTCCCGGTCCATCACATCCAGCAGAACGATGGCGTTGTTCACCACGATCCCCACCAGTGCAATCACGCCCAACAATGACTGGAAACCGAAGGGTGAGCCAGACAGGACAAGCCCCGGGAAGATGCCTACGGTAGCCAGCGGCACCGTCAGCAAGATAATGCCGACCCGGCGGAAGGAATTGAACTGCAGCAGCAGGAAGAACAGCAGCAGCAACATTCCGATGGGGGCTGCGGTGAGCAGAGCGGTGTTGGCTTCACCGGAACCTTCGGCATCACCGCCCATGGCCATGCGGGTGCCCGGCGGCAAGGGATTTTCCTCAAGACCAGCGTAGAGGCCATCAAGGGCCTGGCTGAAGCTATAGCCGGTTTCCAGGTTCGCGGTGACGGTATTCATC
>JAWWAT010000400.1:0-3563 GCA_033721635.1 Marinobacter sp.
CCGCTGAAGACAGGGGCTAGACCGCATGCGCGCACTGATCTTCGCAGCCATTGATCGAAGCCGGACCACCTTGCTGACGCTCCTGTTCCTCCTGCTCGGTGGTATTGCCGCGTTTCAGACCATTCCGAAGGAAGCCAACCCCGACGTCACCATTCCGATGATCTATGTCTCCATGACCCTGGACGGCATCAGTCCGGAGGACGCTGAGCGTCTTCTGGTTCGTCCCATGGAGCAGGAGTTGCGTTCCCTGGAAGGCATCAAGGAAATGCGCGGCAGGGCCTCGGAAGGACACGCCTCTGTGATGCTGGAGTTCGATGCCGGGTTCGATCCTGACAAGGCGCTTCAGGACGTGCGGGAAAAAGTGGATACCGCCCGAACCAAGCTGCCCCAGGAGGCGGATGAACCCAGGGTGAACGAAATCAACGTGTCCCTGTTCCCAGTGTTGTCCGTGGGTCTGTCTGGCCCACTGTCGGAGCGGGAGTTGATCACCATAGCCCGGCGGTTCCAGGATGCTATCGAGTCTATTCCCGAGGTTCTGGAAGTCGAGATTGGTGGCGATCGAGAGGACCTGCTGGAGATTGTGGTTGATCCTCAGGTGCTGGAGAGCTATGGCGTAGATTTTGATCGACTGGCTTCCCTCGTAACCCGCAATAACCAGCTGGTTGCTGCAGGCTCCCTGGATACCGGCAACGGCCGCATGGCCCTGAAAGTTCCCGGGGTCATCGAGTCCATCGAGGATGTGATGTCCATGCCGATCAAGGTGGACGGCGACACGGTGGTCACCTTTGACGATGTGGCCATGCTCCAGCGTACCTTCAAGGACCCCACCGGGTTCGCCCGCATCAACGGTGAGCCGGCACTGGTGCTGGAAGTGTCCAAACGCTCGGGAGCCAACATCATCGAGACCATTGCCCAGGTTCGTCAGTTGATCGAAGAGGCCAAACCGCAACTGCCGGATTCGCTGGAAATTCGCTACATCATGGATCAGTCCGATGAAGTGCGGGATATCCTCAGTGACCTGCTGAATAACGTACTCACTGCCATTGTGCTGGTCCTGATTGTGGTGATTGCCGCCATGGGGCCGCGTTCGGCGGTGATGGTGGGGCTGACTATTCCCGGCGCTTTCCTCACCGGGATCCTGGTGATCTGGGGTATGGGGCTCACGCTCAATATTGTGGTGCTGTTCAGCCTGATCCTGGTGGCCGGCATGCTGGTGGATGGCGCCATCGTGGTCTCGGAGTTGGCGGACCGGAACCTCTCGGAAGGGCAGACGGTCAAGCACGCCTGGGCGGAGGCGGCGAGCCGGATGGCCTGGCCTATCATTGCGTCGACCGCGACTACCTTGGCCGTTTTCGTGCCGTTGTTGTTCTGGCCTGGAGTGGTGGGGGAGTTCATGAAATTCCTGCCGTTGACAGTGATTATCTGCCTGGTTGCGTCCCTGGCCATGGCGCTGGTGTTCCTGCCCGTGCTGGGCAGTACCAGTGGCGGCCGGCGCGTGCGGCAGTCCAGCTCGCAGGGACGCCTGATGCAGGGATATCGGCAGGTGCTGGCACGCCTGCTCAAGTCACCGGGGCTGACGTTGATAGGCGTGCTCTGTGTGAT
Source organism: Marinobacter sp. (assembly GCA_033721635.1). Classification (GTDB taxonomy): domain Bacteria; phylum Pseudomonadota; class Gammaproteobacteria; order Pseudomonadales; family Oleiphilaceae; genus Marinobacter. Next base: position 1,603 of record JAWWAT010000400.1, read on the forward strand.
CGCAGTGATCTATGCGGCCTATGCGCGCTTTAACCACGGAGTGGAGTTCTTCCCCAGTGTGGAGCCGGATTCCGCCCAGGTGCAGGTGAGGGCGCGAGGCGATCTCTCGGTGTGGGAGCGGGATGCCATCGTGCGGGAAGTGGAGCAGCGACTGCGTGGCATGCCCGAGGTGAAGGCCCTCTACGCCCGCTCGATGGTCCAGACCAGTTCACAGTTGGCGCCAGATGTAATCGGTGTTCTGCAGTTCCAGTTTACTGACTGGTTCACACGGCGTCCGGCCAGCGCGATTCTGGAGGATTTCCGGGAAATGACCTCCGATATTCCTGGCATTGAACTGGAATTCCGCAAGCAGGAGGGTGGTCCTGCAGAAGGCAAGCCGATAGAGCTGCAGGTGAGCAGCCGGGAGGCGAACAGTCTCAATGGCTACGTGGACGAAATCAAAGATCGAATGCGCGAACTCGGTGGCTTCGTGGACATTGAAGACGACCGGAGCCTGCCCGGTATCGAGTGGCGACTGCAGGTAGACCGGGAAGCCGCAGCCCGGTTTGGCACCGATGTCCTGGGTATCGGAAGTGCCGTGCGCCTGGTTACCAACGGTTTGAAACTGGCGACCTATCGCCCGGAAGACGTGCGGGACGAAGTGGACATTGTGGTGCGGGTGCCCAACAACTGGCGGGAGCTGGACCATCTGCAGCGCCAGACCATCCACACCTCGAGAGGCCAGGTTCCGCTCTCGGAATTTGTCGATCTGCGTCCGGGCGACAAGACCAACAGCATTGTCCGGGTGGACGGGCAGCGCACGGTGACCATCAAATCCGATCTGGCACAGGGGCGCCGTGTGGATGAGCTGCTGCGGGCCCTGCAGGCGGAGATGCCAGAGCCACCCGAGGGTATTTCGGTGAAGTTTGCCGGCGAGAACGAGGATCAGCAGCAGGCGTCCAACTTCCTTGCTACAGCCTTCCTCGTAGCCATCGGTCTCATGCTGTTGATACTGGTGACCCAGTTCAATTCGCTCTACCAGACCTTCCTGATTCTCTCCGCGATTGTTTTGTCCACGGCGGGCGTATTGCTGGGTCTGCTGGTGAACGGTCAGTCGTTCGGCATTGTAATGGTGGGCATGGGGACGATTGCCCTGGCGGGAATTGTGGTAAACAACAACATCATTCTGATCGATACCTACAACCAGATGCGGAAGGACGGCGTTGACGCCTACGAGGCCGCCCTGGAAACCGGCTGCCTCCGTCTGCGGCCGGTGCTTCTGACGGCCATCACCACCGTGTTGGGTTTGATGCCCATGGTTCTCGGCGTCAATGTTGACCTGTTGACGCCGTCGCTGGGCCTGGGCGCTCCCTCAACCCAATGGTGGACCCAGTTGTCCAGCGCCATCGCCGGCGGGCTGGCGTTTGCCACCGTGCTGACACTGTTGCTTACACCGTCACTGCTGGTTCTGGGCAACCGAGCTGGCCAGGCTTTCGGGAGACTGACTGCAAGGTTCAGAAGCGCTTGATGTCCAGCCAAAATCCACTGACTGTTCTCTACCAGGACGACCACCTTCTGGCCGTCCACAAACCGGCCGGGCTGCTGGTTCACCGGAGCCCGATCGACAAGCACGAGACCGAGTTTGCCTTGCAGTATGCCCGGGCGCTTAATGGCGGGCAGCATGTTTATCCGGTCCATCGCCTGGATCGACCCACATCGGGCATTCTGGTGTTTGCCAAGAACAGCGACACTGCCCGCACGCTGGGAATGGCGATGATGGCCGGCGAGGTAGCCAAGACCTACATGGCCGTGGTGCGTGGCTGGCCGCCGCAGCAGGGAGAGATTGATCACCCCCTGAGAGAGGAACCGGAGGATCGGCGCCTGAAAGACGCGGAGCAGCCGGTGCGGGCAGCTCTCACTCACTACCGCACGCTGGCGACCACTGAGATACCGGTAGAAATCGAGAAATATCCGACCAGTCG
>JAWWAT010000401.1:0-3563 GCA_033721635.1 Marinobacter sp.
ACCAACGAAGCGGTCATCTCCATGGAACACACCACCGCCGAGGTGGTCCGTGGTGCCCGACTGGCACAGGATGCGGGTATCGCGCTCGAGGAAATCGAGAACGTATCCATGTCTCTGGCGGAACTGATCCAGAACATCTCCAACGCCGCACGTCAGCAGTCCTCGTCGGCCGCGCACATTTCCAACACCATGAACGTTATCCAGGAGATCACGTCCCAGACCTCCTCGGGTACCAATGCGACCGCGAAGTCCATCGGTAACCTGGCAGAAATGGCGTCCGAGCTGCGGTCTTCCGTTGCCGGCTTCACCCTGCCGGAAGAAGACGTGGCGGAGCACGAAGAAGAGGAAGACAGCGACGTTCCGGTGGTGGGCTGATTTCCGTTCCAGGGCTGTTGACGGTTTATGGCGCAAATGCATAACAACCTGTCACCTGCCGAGGGCATCTGGTCACTGCGCCGACTTCCGGATATGGACGAGGCGCAGTTCAGCCAGTGGCAAACCCTGCTGGAACACCGAACCGGTATCACCCTGTCGGCCGAGCGCCGTTCGTTTTTGGAAACGAATCTCGGCATCCGGATGCGGGAAATCGGCTGCAGCAGCTATCAGGCCTATTACGAGAAGATCGTATCCGGGCCCGATGCAATCCGGGAATGGTCAACGCTGGTGGATCGGCTCACCGTTCAGGAAACCCGGTTTTTCCGGGATCCCGACGCCTTCCGGCTGGTATCCGACTATGTCCTGACCCGGCCAAGGGAGCAGTTGAAGAAGCGCCCCCTGGAAGCCTGGAGTGTCGGATGTTCCACCGGCGAGGAACCGTACACCCTGGCCATGGTTTTGAATGAATGCATGAGCCAGCTGGCGTTGCAGCCCCTGTTCGGTGTTACCGGCTCTGATATCAGCAAGCCGGCTATCGAGAAGGCCCGGAACGGTCAGTTCAATCCCCGCAAACTGCTGGGAATGGAAGAAGACATGAAAGCCCGGTATTTCCGCCCGGCCGAGCGGAATACCGTAGAAATCGTGAACAGCATCCGTGACAGGGTGTGCTTTACCAGACTGAATGTTCTGGACCTTGATAAGGCACCCATGCACGGGATGAGCATTATTTTCTGCCAGAATCTGCTGATTTATTTCCGTCGCTGGCGCCGGCGGGAAATTGTCAAGCGACTTGCAGAGCGGCTGGCGCCCGGGGGGTTGCTGGTGCTGGGCCAGGGAGAGCTGACCGACTGGCAGCCTCCCGGGTTACAGAGAGTCCCCTCGGAACATGTGCTGGCGTGGATCAAACGCCAGACTGACGAAGAATAACCGGAGTGGTTATGGGCAATCACCATGACAGCATCGCCCTCGACTGGGTTCGGGGAGAGATACAGGACACGCTGACCCAGGGTCAGCATGCACTGGAAGCGTATGTCGAAAATCGTGACGACACCGCGCGCCTGCGCTTCTGCCTGAATTATCTCCATCAGGTACACGGCACCCTGCAAATGGTCGAGCTTTACGGTGCAGCCCTGCTCACCGAAGAAATGGAAAAGCTCACCCAGGCCGTGCTCAACGAAACCGTTGCCAATACCGACGAAGCCGTTGAAGTCCTGATGCAGGCCATCCTGCAGCTGCCCCAATACCTCGAGCACCTGGCCAGCAGCCAGGACGATTTCCCGATGGTGCTGCTGCCACTGCTTAACGACCTCCGGGCCGCCCGTGGCGAATCCCTGCTGTCCGACACCTCGTTGTTCAAACCCGACCTGACCCCCTCACGCATTAGCGTGACCGGGAAGGTGTCCCAGCGCCTGCAGGACCCGACGGTTCTGGGCCACATCCGTAAACTGCGCCAGATGTACCAGTTCGCGCTGGCCGGCGTGATCCGGGAAGCGGATCTGGATGCCCATTTCGAGTATATGCAGAAGGTGATCCAGCGACTGATCCGCTTGTGCCAGAAAACGCCTCGGGGCGAGCTCTGGAAAGCAGCCAGTGCGTTCGTGGAGACACTACAGGCACACGTCAATCCGGTGAATGCGGCGGTGAAATCCCTGCTCAGGGAACTGGACAGTGAAATCCGTCGACTGACCGACGAGCATGCCGACATCCTCCAGCAACCGGCACCGGAAGCACTGCTTAAGCATCTGCTCTATTACGTGGCCCGGGCCCGGGATCTGGATTCCCCCCAGGTCAGCGCCCTGCGGGATGCCTACCAGTTGAACCAGGCCCTGCCTTCAGAAGACGACGTTGATGCCGCCCGCACCCGAGTGTCCGGACCCGGTCGTGATGCCATCCATTCCGTGGTCGGCGCACTCAACGAAGAGCTGGCCAAACTCAAGGATCAGCTTGACCTGTTTGTTCGCTCAGAGCTGCGTCAGAACAGTGAGCTTGAAGACCTGTTGCCGGGTCTGCGTCAGGTGGCCAATACCCTGGCAGTGCTGGGTCTGGGGATACCGCGGAAAGTGGTTACCGAGCAGGTTGAACTGGTTGAAAAGCTCAGCGCCCAAACCGAACAGGTTGACGATGGCACGCTGATGGATATCGCCGGCGCGCTGCTTTACGTCGAAGCCAGTCTCGCCGGTCTCGACAGCGAAGGTCAGCAGGACTCGTCCGCTGACGAAACCTCCGATACACCGATTAACCTGGGCTCCCGGGAACTGGGCGAAGCCAGTGGCGCACTGCTCCGCGAATCCCGGAACACCCTGGAGCAGGTCAAGTCCGCCATCGTGAATTTCATTGCCTCGCAATGGGATACCCGGGAAATTGAACACGTTCCAGGCCTGCTTCACAGCATTCGCGGCGGCCTCAGCCTGATCCCTCTGGACCGGGTTGCCGGCATGCTGGCCTCGGCCGAGCGTTACATTACCGATGTGCTGCTGGGCAGCAAACAGGTTCCGGACTGGAAGCAGCTGGATATCCTGGCCGATGCGGTCACCAGCATCGAGTATTACCTCGAGCGACTGGCCGAAGGGATTGGCGAAAACGACTCGATTCTCAGAGTTGCCGAGGACAGTCTCGAATCCCTCGGGTTCCCTGTCGGGGCCGAACCCACCTGGACGGAAAGCTCCGCCGACGAAGTACCTCTGGTGGAGACGGTACAAGAGCAGCTCGAAACCACGGATTCAGCCGCAGAGGAAACCAAAAGTTCGGATGCGGAACTGCTGGATGACGAGATTCTCGGCATCTTCGTCGAGGAGGCCGAAGAGGTTCTCGAAACCATCCACGAATTTTATCCCCGGCTGCGCCAGAATCACGATGATCATGAGGCGTTGACCGAGGTTCGTCGTGCTTTCCACACCCTTAAGGGCAGCGGACGACTGGTCGGCGCCACCAGCATTGGCGAACTGGCCTGGTCGGTGGAAAATCTGTTGAACCGCGTGATTGACCAGACCGTTCGCCCCACCGACGAGATGTTCAACCTGGTTGACCAGGTCAATACCCGCATTCCCTCCCTGATCCGTGAATTCAAGGAAGGCCAGACCGCCGGCGACGTGGAGGAACTCATCAGCCGCGCCGAGGCCATGGCGACAACTCGTCGCACTGACGATGAAGCCGGCGAGGCACCGGAAGTTGCCGAGTTGGAAGACACA